>JANYCV010000469.1 GCA_025360145.1 Acidobacteriaceae bacterium | reverse complement strand
GCGAGGACGAAGTCGCGCGGTTGCAGGATGAACGCCTCGCCGGGATCGACGATCATCGGCCGCATCAGTCCTTCGAGACCGATTTTGCCTTTCAGGTCGATGTAGGGATGGCGGCTGTGCTCAAACACATTGAATTCGGCGCCAAGGCGGAAATCCACTGAGCAACTGCCAAACTGCTCCGGAGGCAGTTCCGGCGAGATTTTGATCTTGCCCTGCTCGATGTAGCGCTTAATGTCGACGTCGGAAAGAACCATTCAGAGTGACTCCTGGAAAGGAGATTGGAGGGAAATTTGGTGGACGGCGGGAGGATCGAACTCCCGGCCTCGGCATTGCGAACGCCGCGCTCTCCCAGCTGAGCTAGCCGCCCACTTGAACTATCCGAGTTTAGCATGAGTCGTGTCTTACAATGAAGATTCCGATGCCGGAAATCAGCCTGGACGAACAACTTAAGAAAATGCAGCGCGACTGGGACGAGCGCGCCCGCGAAAATGCACGCTATTACGTCGCCACAGGGAAGAACGATTGGACCGACGATGAGTTTTTCCAATCGGGCGAACGAACCGTAGCCGAAGAGATCCTCACCGACATGATCAATATCTGCCAAGGGAAGGATCCGAAACAGATGAAAGTGCTGGAAATAGGGTGCGGGGCCGGCCGGGTAACGCGGGCGCTGGCCGGCGTTTTCGGCGAAGTTCACGCCGTGGATGTCAGCGGGGAGATGGTAGAGCGGGCGAAGACCGCTTTGGCTGACCGGCCCAATGCGTTTGTCTACCGGAATAATGGGAAAGACTTGTCGGTGATTCCGGGCGAGGGCTACGATTTCGCGTTTTCCACCATCGTGTTTCAGCACATTCCCAGCCGGGAAGTTATCTATTCGTATGTCCGGGAAGTTCGGCGGTTACTGCGGCCTGGCGCCTTATTTAAGTTCCAGGTGCAGGGCGATAGTTCCATGAAGACAGCCCCCGATGACACGTGGCTGGGTATTGCATTCTCCGACCAGGAAGCAGTGGTAATGGCCGAAGCCTGCGGTTTTGAACCCCGCCACAGGCATGGCGCCGGAGAGCAGTATTTCTGGCTCTGGTTCTTCAGGGCGTAGCGTTATTCATTCTTTTTCTTTCGCCGCGCCGCCCAGTATTTGCTCATCCGGGCCGAGACGATGCGGCGTTCTTCGGGAGACATTTGTTTCCTGCCTCTTTTCCTGCTCGCTTTCACTGGAACGCCCCCCAGAAGGCCTTCCAGCGTCGCGATGGCGGCGTCCAGTTGCTTTTTCTGGACAGACAGCTCTTGGATTGCTTTGACGAGATCCATTTTCCGACTTCCCAGCGTACACCAAAAAGCCGGAAAAACAATGGACTTATCGTACTAGGAAAGGCCAGTGTAGTACTAATTTATAGCCATATTTAACAATGGCTACATACACGCCCGATCCAATCAACAGCGTTGGTATTCCGACTACCATCATAAATATAAGCCACGGGAAGTTACGCTTTTCACGGTGCAGAGTGAGCAAGTAACCGGCGAAAACTCCGACAAAAAACAGCAGTACCATTGGTACGGCAAATAGCATGAGGTTAAAAACGTCGGGAGTCGGGGTAACGATGGCCGCAACAATTACGATGATGAGAATTGCGTACCGCGAGTTAGCAAGCAGGAAACTTGGCGTGGCGATTCTCAGGAATGTGAGGAAAAAGATCAGAATCGGCAATTCGAAGACGAGGCCGATTCCCAACATTACGTTCACGAAGAGATCGAAATAATCCACCATTGAAATGGTGGGCCGCACCGTTTGATTGGCTCCGGTCATTCCGATACCAAGCAGGAACGTGAGTCCGTAACGGAACGCAATGAAATACGCGAAGGCGCCGCCGCTGATGAATAGACCTGCGGAGATGATAACGAATGGCGCGGCGAACCGGCGCTCCTTCTTGTACAAACCGGGAGCGATAAAAGCCCAAATCTGGTACAGAATCCAGGGCGAAGCCATGAATACGGAACAGAGCAAAGGCAGCTTCATCCAGATGATGGTGAAGGCGTCCATCGGACTGATTTGAACCAATTGCGGCGGATCTACCTTCAGTTCTTTCAGCGCGGACACCGCTGGTTCAGCGACAATCACCCATAGCTCGGAGCAAAAAGTCAGGCAAAGGAGGAAGGCCACCCCAAGCCCGCCCACCATATACAACAGCCGCTTTCGAAGGTCTTCCAGATGCCCCAGGAATGACATTCGGAGCATCCCGTCTTCATCGGGGTCTTCCTCTTCGTCCACCGGTGGCGGTGGCGGGGGGGGCGGAGGTGGCGGCGCGGCTTGGACCACGGGAACCAGGTCGGTCGAGCTGCTGGAATGGACATCGTAGCCATATGGGTCGTCATAACTTCCGTACGCATCGTCCACCGTGGGCGTGTAGGAAACAGTGGAATTGCCCGCCTGGCCGCCGGGGGGGGCGGGTTCGACCGCATGCGCATTGGGCGGCTCCCCGGAAAGGGAAGGGTGTTCTTGGGCAGACGGAACCTGGCCCGTCTCGGACATAGAGCTTTCAGACGGCGGCAATGGCTCGCCCGTTGGTGCTTGCGCACCCTTCTTATCTTCTTCCGATGGCATGCAATGTTTGGTCGGCGCTACGACTTAACGGTGGTGCCGTCCGGAGACGAAGTTGAATGTGCCTGATCACTTGGGCTTGCTGCAATCTCCGCTGTATGGGGAGTGCCTGTCGTGGTTGGGGCTGCTTCGCTGCCGTGGGCTACCGTGTTTGCCGGAGATTCAGCGCCCTGAGTTGCGGATGCGCTTACTGTGGATGGGACATTTGCGGTGGAATCAGTGGACTCCGAGCCATGGGCGCCGGAATCATAATACGAATCGTAGTTATAGACCTCATTGGTGTACTTATGAGTATCTATCTTTAGCGATTCGGTTTCCCGCTCGATCGTCTGCATTTCGCGTTCGAACGTTTCTTTCAACTCGCTCGAGGCGCGCTTGAATTCGCCCATTGCCTTTCCGATTGTCTTGCCCAGCTCAGGGAGCTTCTTTGGGCCGAACATCAAAAGAGCAAGGACGAAGATGAAAATAGTTTCTGGTATGCCCAGCGGACCCATCTTCTCGCCTCCTTCTTGAACTACTGCATCTCCATCATAACCGTGCCGGGAAAAAAGTGTCAATTTGGCTCGAAGCGCCCCACCGGTTGAGCCGGACCGTGAAATGTGATTAACTCTGATTGTGAAACGATTTCTGCTCCCCCTGGCTTCCGCATTAGCCCTCGCATTTCCGCTTTTCGCCGAAGTAACCGTGACGCGCGGCACAGACCGCATCGACGTGGCTATCGGCGGAAAGCCGTTCACCACTTTGTATCTGGGAGGCGCCGCGACCAAACCGTACCTGCATCCGCTGCGCGCGGCGGGCGGCAAAATCGTCACGCGCCGTTTTCCCATGGAGATGGTGGAAGGCGAAAGCCGCGATCACAAGCACCATCGCGGACTCTGGTTCAGTCACGGCGATGTGAACGGCATCAATTTCTGGGAGAACGAAGCCAGCTACGCGCCGGACCGGCCAAACATTGGACCGATCGTTCCAGAAAAGCCGGCGAAGATCACGAGCGGTAAGGACAAGGGAACCATCGACGCCATCTTCGACTGGAAGGATACGAAGGGGAAGGTGCTGCTGACCGAGACGCGCAAGATGATCTTTTACGACAAGCCGGCCGAGCGCGTGATCGATTTCGACATCGTTTTGAAGGCCGTTGAGAAAGTGACATTCAACGACACGAAGGAGGGGACATTCGCCATCCGGCTGGCCGATTCCATGTCGGAGAAAAAGGGCGGGCTGATGACCAACGCCCAGGGCGCCAAGGGCATGAAGAACGTGTGGGGCAAGCCATCGCCGTGGGTGGAGTATGTAGGCGACGTGGAGGGTGAGAAGGTCGCAGTGGCGATTCTGGATCATCCCGGCAACCCGAAGCACCCGACGTATTGGCACTCGCGGGACTATGGCCTGTTCGCTGCGAACATTTTCGGCGAGCACGATTTCTTCGATGACAAAAAGCGCAACGGCGCCGTGACGATTGAGCCTGGGAAGGAGCTGCGGTTCCGGTATCGGGTGATTATCGAAGCGCCCGGCGCGGATCTGGCGAAGGCTTACGCTGCTTACGGCAAGTAAGGCCGGTGAGCCATCTTTATGTTTTTATGTAAATTTGGAGGCGTATGCGCACTACCATCGATCTTCCCGACGCCCTGTTCCGCCGCACGAAAGCGGTGGCAGCTCTTCGCGGTTCCAGCATGAAGGATCTGATCGTGCGGGCCATTGAGCGTGAGTTGGTTGCCAAAAGCGGTAATCAAGCAAAGCCTTCTCAACGCGCGAAATTCCCTGTAGTTCATCTGCGAAGCGGCCGCGAGATCGACCTGGCCGATTTTGATTTCGATGACCTTCTTGCCTGACGTCAATCTCTGGATCGCATTAACCGTTTCCGGACACGTGCATCACCGCACTGCGCCAGCATGGCTCGAGGAAGCCGGGGATGAGATTCTCACGTTCTGCCGAGTTACCCAGATGGGTTTTTTGCGATTGCTCACGAACGAGCGGGTGATGGGGGCAGATGTCTTCACCGCCGATCGGGAATGGAGTTTATTGGAGCGCCTCCGGCGCCATGATCGAGTGACCTTTTCGGAGGAGCCGGCAGGCATTGAGCGGGCTCGGCAGATGATGACGATGCCTCACAAAACAGGCGCCCATTTCTGGACCGATGCTTACCTTGCCGCCTTCGCGATGAACACGGGTTGCACGCTGGTCACCTTCGATCGCGGTTTCCACAAATTCAAGAAGCTTCCAGTCCGGATTTTGGGCACATCCACTCCTTCTTACCAAATTTCCTGATATATTTGCGTCTTATGCAAACCTGGACTCGCCGCGATATGTTCCGCATGGCCGCCGCGCTGCCTGCGGGTAGTTTATTCTCCCGTCTGCAAGCCGTCGCCGCGCCCAATCTGAACAAGGTCAAGATTACGAACATCCGCGCCATGGCGATCAAGAACATCGCCGGCAATTGCCTGATTCGCATCGACACCGACAGCGGCCTTACCGGATACGGCGAAGCCGGCTCCACCGGACCGATGGCACGCGCCCGCATCGAAACCATGAAGCCGTTGCTCATCGGCAAAGATCCGCTCACGGTCGAAGTACACTTCCATAACCTGACCACGTTGATGCACACCTACATGGCCCACATCCCCACCATCAGCGGCATCGACATGGCGCTTTGGGACTTGGCCGGGAAGATCACCGGGCTACCCGTCTGCAATCTGCTGGGGGGGCCGTTTCGCGATGCCATTCCGATGTACTCGCACGGCGTTGGATTGAACATGCTGGACAAGACATCCTGCCGCGATTTCGCCCAGCGCATCAAGACCATGCCCGAAGGCTTCACCGCCTTCAAGTGCGACATCCATCCCGCATTTGGCGGACAGAGTGGGCGCTACGCGAATACTCTGGACAGCACCCAGATCCGGTCCGTGGCGCGGGCCTATGCCAACGTCCGGGAGGCCGTCGGCGACGAGATCGATATCGCCGTCCATTGTCACAACGAGCTCGATCTGCCCAGTGCGATCAATGTCGCCAAGGTGGTGGAGCCGATCAATCCTCTCTTCATGGAGGACGCCATGAACCCGTCGTATTCGGAAGCGTGGCTGGCCCTGCGGCGATCTACCCGCATCACGCTGATGACCGGAGAGAAGTTGGAGCTGGTGCGAGGGTTCCGTCCGTTCCTTGATACCGCCGCCGTGGATATTATCCATCCCGACCTTGCGTTTGCCGGCGGATTTACGGGTGTGAAGAAAATCGCCGACTATGCCGCGTTGACGCGGACCCCAGTGGCGCTGCACAATGTCGGCTCGCTGATTCTCACTTACGCGAACGCGCATTTCGGCTCGTCGATTCAGAATTTCTACCGCTCGGAAAGCGCGCTGGGGCGTCCCAACCACTACATCGAAGGGATGGCCGCCGGGAACCCGCCGGACGTCCGTAAAGGCATGTTGAAGGTGCCCGCCGGTCCGGGCCTTGGCCTGGACATCAATCCCGATTTCCTACGCAAGAATCTGGTGGACGGAGAAGAGTTCTGGGGCTAGTTCCGCTCCATCCGCGTTTATCCATGCTAATCGGCGGCTCAGAAACTGGCCGCGGATGCACGCGGATCAAAAAAGCTATTTGATGGCCCCAAACGCCGCGAAGACGGCGTTCTTGTGCAGAATCTCCACCTCGCGGAAGCCTACGCGCAGCAGCAGATTGCACTGAAACAGCAAGGGCTTCGGCGTATCTTCCCGCTCCACGTACGCGTAAACGTGATCGCGATACGCTTCCCCTTTGAACGCAGTCAGGTAATCGCCATACCTGCGCCACATCACTGCCTGAACCACGGGGACCGCGTGCGAGACCAGATCGGAAATCCAGATGACTCCGCCTGGCCGCAAGCTTTGGTAAAACTTCTTGAAGACCAGTTCCCATTCAGAGTCGTCGCGTAGATGATGCAGTACCGCCGCCGCGACAATCACATCGAACTGTTCGGCACCCAGTTCCAATTCACGAATGTCCCCCTGCAACGTTGCGACCTTTCCCGGGGTTGCCACAGCCACGCGTTTCCGCGCCCGCTCCAGCATTGGAGCGCTCAGGTCCACCAGAGTGGAATCGAGGCCAGGCAGGTATTCCAACACCTTCAACGTGTAGTTCCCCGCGCCGCATCCCACATCCAGAATCGACTTCGCATCCGGGCTCGCCTTCGCCGCGGTCCGCGCAATCAGATCCAACACCAAGGCGGAATCCATGGTGGCGGTCTGCCCGGTTTCCAGGTTGGAAAATCTCTCGACGTCGTTGTCGAATCTCTCGCGAATCTCCTGCACCGTTGATTTCATGTGCTCCCAGCATACGCCGGATGAACGCGCATCAATGTGTCATGATGTTCCGCGCATGCAGGACCACGGCTGTCGGCAAGGCCAGCGCGAGATGGGCGCAGACGGCGACGCTGGAATACAGAACGTTCAAAGCGGCGTAGACTGTATGAAATCGTCGGTACTTCACGCCCACAGATTCGATCCGGGGAATCGGGTGGCTTCCGTCGTAGTAGCGCCTGCGCATCGCCGCCACGAGAAGGCTCTCCAGCGTCTCATTCACGGGGCGAAAGCAGACCTCGGACGCTTTCAGGTGAAGTGCGTCTCCGCATGGCGAACTCTGCGCAAGTGTCCGGGCCATGCCGGCAGCCTCTTCCAATCGCCGCTCCCGAAAAAGATCAACAGCCGTTTGTTGGATTTTCACCTTGTTTGATGATATTGTTTTCTCCGGAGGAGATTATCTTGAACCGAAGAGAATTCCTGACAATGGGCGCGGCGGCGGCCGTCGCACTGCCCGCGCTTCCCTTTCAGGGCGAAAAGAGCAAGCTCAAGATTACGGGCGTACGGCTGGTATCCACCAAACCGAGGAGACCGTTTCCCGCCTACACGCCCACGCCAGGTTCCTGGTCCACCGGCGGTGTGGAAGTCGCAAACCCCATGTCCATCTATCCGAAGTACAAGGCCGAACGCTCCCTGTTCATGGCCGATACGCCGGAGATGAACGGATTCACGGTGGAGATCTCCACCGACAAGGGCGTGAAGGGATACGGCCACGGCGGACCAGCCGGAGGCGCCGTGGCCGAAAAACATCTGCCCAAGCTGCTGATTGGCGAGGATCCGTTCAACGTCGAAAAGCTCTGGGACATCATGTGGCGCTCCACCATGCATTACGGGCGGGCCGGCGTGGTGATCAATGCCATCAGCGGTGTCGATCTGGCTCTATGGGACCTGATCGGTAATGCCACAGGCATGCCGGTGTACAAGCTATTGGGCGGCGAAACTAAGCCGCGGATTCCTTCTTACTGCACCGGCAACGACATCGTGCAGCATCGCGAGGCAGGGTTTCAAAGGCTAAAACTGGCCATTCCGCACGGTCCGGCGGACGGGAAAGAAGGCATGCGCAAGAATGTGGAACTGGTGAAGCGGACCAGAGACCTGCTGGGCGCCGACGGTGACATCATGCTGGATTGCTGGATGGCCTGGACCGAGCGGTACACCTTGGAGATGGCGGAAATGCTGGAACCCTACAAAGTGTACTGGATGGAAGAGGTTTTGCAACCACACGATTACGCCGGCTTCGGCCGGCTGAACGCGGCCATCAAGTCCACCCGCATTGCCACCGGCGAGCATGAGTACACCCGCTACGGCTTCCGCCAATTGTTGGAAAATCGAAGCGCCAGCATCTGGCAACCCGATATCGGCTGGTGCGGCGGACTGACCGAACTGCGGCGCATCGGCGCGTTGGCCGCGGCCTACGACATTCCGGTGATCCCGCACGGCGGCGGACTCAACGAAGCCATCCACTACATCATGGCGACCACAAACTGCCCCTGGGCAGAACAATTCATGCCTGCGCCGGGCGGACCCAAGGAAGTGTACGAACTGTGGGCGGAAAACTATCACATTTCGAAGGGGCCGGAAGGCCTGTATATGCGGCCCCCGGATACGCCCGGGTTTGGCTTTGATTTCGTGGTTTCCTGAAACCTGACATAGCCGGGCTTACTTAGAGCGAAGTTTCTCGTAGCACGCACGGTAGCCTGGAAACAGGTTACCAGGCTGGCGCGGCGCCGGGGCGGGAATGGCACACCGCTCCCTAAATCCAAACCCGGCTTCATGCGCTACTTCGCGCCTGCGGGAAGCCGGAAACGAGTTTTCTGTTTTGCTTCCCGCATGCGCCTGGGCGAACTCGTTCTATGGCTGGATGCTGTGCCCTGACTCCATATAACGTTGATCCCGCGGCAAAGCCGGCGATAGTTCCCGCAACACGTACTTCCGCTTGCCCGCAAGGGCGATCTAACCGTACACCATGTGTTTGCGGATCACTGCTCTGTTTTTCAATTCCACCAATCCGTTGCCGGTGCTTTTACGCGGACGCGATTTGGGTTGCTCGATCTGCAGCTTTTTGAAAAGACCCGAGACCGACTTGCTGATTAACTCCAAACCGTTCCCCGAATGAAGCCCGTCTTTCCGCGAATTCCGCCCCGTATGCCGATGATCAATCCCCGGCATCCGTCAACCTTCCTGCACCCTAATCCAGTGTTAAAAACAGACCTCCGTTCAGCCTCGTCCTGTATTAAACAAGACTGCAGGAAGACAAGTCAACGCCACACGGGGTAAACTGACAGTGCGAAGGTTTTTTATTGCCGCTTTCTCCCTCCACACGGCTTGGCTTCTACGAGATCATTGCGCCCATCGGCTCAGGCGGGATGGGTGAGGTGTATCGCGCCAAAGACACCAGGCTCGGCCGCGAAGTCGCTCTCAAGATTCTGATGCCCGGCAAGACCGGCAACGAAGAACGCAAACAGCGCTTCATCCAGGAGGCGCAGTCGGCGTCTTCTCTCCACCATCCCAATATCATCACCATCTTCGATGTAGGCTCTGAAAACGGCCTGGATTACATCGCGATGGAACTCGTTAAAGGCAAAGCGCTCGAAGAACTTATCCCGCGCACCGGGTTCGGCCTGAGCGAAGTGCTGAAGTATGGAATTCAAATCGCCGGCGCACTGGTCAGCGCCCACTCCGCCGGCATCGTACACCGCGACCTGAAGCCCGCCAACATCATGATCACCGAGGACGGGCAAGCCAAACTGCTCGACTTCGGACTCGCCAAGCTCACCGAGAAAAGTATCATCGGCGATGCGGATGCCACTGTCACTAATGTCTCCGCGGGGCTCACCGTGGCGGGAACAATTCTGGGTACCGTATCCTATATGTCTCCGGAGCAGGCCGAAGGGAAGAAAATCGACGTCCGGTCGGACATTTTCAGCTTCGGCAGCATTCTTTACGAAATGCTGACCGGCAAACGGGCTTTCCAAAGCGACACGATGGTTTCCACGCTGTCCGCCATCTTGGGGGATGAGCCGGAGCCGGTCGGCCCTATCGCCGATGATGCGCGTGGCGACCTCGAAGGCATCATCAGCCGTTGCCTTCGCAAAGATCCCGATCGCCGCTGGAACAGCGTGAGCGACCTGAAATCGGCATTGGAGGACCTGCGCGAGGAATCGCTGTCGGGAAGTTCCATCAACGCAAGGCTTACCCCAAAGCGAGTTCCGCCGCAAATGCCGCAGACCGGTTGGGTATTGGGCGCCGGAGTGATTTTAGTTGCGGCTGCGGCGGCATGGTTCACCTTGGGCGGAAAGGCAAATTATCCGATGGTTCCACCCACCCCTCCCTTGGCTGCGGGCGAGACCGCTGCGAAGAAGGCCAGCGCCTTCCCCGCCTCTGCGGATGCACCGCTCACCAACGCTCAGGTGATCGAAATGGTGAAGTCCGGCGTCGGCAAGGATATCATCATCAGCCATATCCGAAATTCAAAAACGAACTTTGGGTTTTCCACCGAAGATCTGATTGACCTGGCGAAAAAAGACGTTCCCGGCGACGTCATTGAAGTAATGAGAAATCCGCACGCTACCGGGGCTGTTGGAAATGGTGTGGCTCCGGCGCCGGTGATCCCGCCGCAGGCGCTCCACGCCACCTTGAATGCAGGCCATGAAGTGCCGTTCCTGGCCGCTTCCGACATTCCATTCTCCGCTGCCGGGGACGGAAGCAGAATTGAATTCGTTGTGGCCGAGGACGTGAAAGCCGGCGATCGGGTAGTCATTGCCAAAGGCGCCCACGGGTTCGGATCACTGATCGATGCCGAAAAACGAAAACTGTTTGGAAGGGGCGGCAAGGTCACTGTCCGCCTGGAATCGGTAAAGGCGGTGGATGGTCAGAATATTAAGCTGCGACCTGTTCCAGTTAGTGTATCTGCTTCCAAAGTGAAGGATGTCGCCGTAACCAAGGATTCTGCCTTCACTGCCGTTGTCGAACAGGATACGGCCGTCAGCGTCGGCCTCTCGCAAAAGTAAACTGTTACACTAAAGACTACCCCGCGTTCTTTTTTTCTTCTTCGCAATTTAGCCGTGAATTCTAATTATGAAAAACGCTATCTTCGCTATTTTTCTTCCGGTTCTCTTCCTTGCGCCGGAAGCGTTCGCCCAAAGCATCTCTATCGCGTCGGGAAACGGGCAGGTCGTCAGAGAGCAATTCCTAAGCGTCCCTTTAGTAGTCCGGGTCAAGGACGCAGCCGGGAATCCCTCCGCCGGTGTCAGGGTCACGTGGGCCGTTACGCAAGGCGCAGGAACGCTGGTTAATCAATCCGTTGCTACGGATTCGAACGGTCTGGCGAGTACTTCTTTCTTAGGCACCAGTATTCAGCCGGGAACTTCGTTCGTTCCGAATACGGTTACGGCCACATCGACAGCGGGCAGCGTCAATTTCCTGATCACCACCACCCTGGCGCAAGGCTTCGCGCTGCCGCCCCTGGTGGAGCTAATTAAACCGGCTCAGGCCAGCGGCAGCCTAACCGGTCCGGCCGGCACCGTACTTCGGGATGCAGTGGAAATCCAGGTCACCGCACAGAGCGGCACCCAGCAGGGCCAGCCCGTGCCGAACGTATCGGTACGAATCGTAAACAATACGGACCCCACAGCGCCAGCCGCCGCATCCTGCAATGTGGCTGGAGGCACAGTGCTTACCAACGCCGCCGGCCGCGCGGTGTGCGATGCCATCCTAACCGGCACGCCGGGCGTGTACGCGATCACGGCGCTGGTAGGTGAATATCAATACACATCGGCCTTCGGTCTCACCATAACCGGTGCACCCGCCTGCACATTCTCAGTCGCATTTAGCAATACAGTGTTTGGCGGCGCGGCCACGTCCGGCACCATCAGCGTCACCACGGCCGGCGGGTGCGGCTGGACTATCAATAGCAATGCCGGCTGGATTACGCTCGGAGCCGCCACCTCCGGCAGCGGAACGGGCAGCGTCATCTTCAACGTCGCAGCGAACACGGCGGCGGCCAGATCCGGAACTATTCAAGTGGCCGGCCAGACCTTCACCATCACGCAAGGCACCGGGAGTGGACCGACCGGGCTCACCATCGCCAGCCCGGCGGCGCTGCCCTCTGGAACGCTAAACACAACTTACTCCACCGCGTTGACCGCAACCGGCGGACAAACGCCGTATGTATGGTCAGTTCCGGGGGCGCTCCCCACGGGACTTTCGCTCAATCGTTCCACAGGCGTCATCAGCGGAACTCCGTCGGCAGTAGGAAGTTATAACATCGCGGCCACAGTTGCCGATGCACAAGGCACGTCGCGAACGCAAACCTTCGCCTTCACCGTGGTGGCCGAATCGGCGGGACCCGTGATAACGAACAGCAGCTTCGCGAACGGCGCTATCGGCCAGACCTACCAACAGAACCTCACCAGTTCCGGGGGATGCCCGAGTCCTTTTTCCCCGGTCCCCACCTTCACGCTCAGCTCGGGCGTGCTTCCCGCCGGATTGAGTCTGGTGTACGCCAGCAGTGGCTTTTCGATTGGCGGAATACCAACGGTGGCCGGCACGTCCAACTTTATGCTCACTGTGAAGGACGCTTGCGGCCGGACCTCTTCGTCCAGCTTTACGTTGACCGTTACCGGCACCACTGCTGGGAATTCAATCGTGGTAAGTCTTTCCGGTCTCACGTTCAACATTCAGCAGGGCGCTGATCGTCCACCCGTTCAGACCATATCTCTCGCAGGGACCAACGGCGCATCTGTAAACTTCACCGCAGTGGGATCCTTGGCACTGCTCAGCGTGAGTCCCGGTATTGGAATAACTCCGGCGGCCTTGGCGGTCGGACTCAGCACCACCGCGCTCACACCGGGTGTTTACAACGCCTCGGTCGCGATCTCCTCGCCAAGTGTTGCCGGAGTCATCACCATCCCGGTGACGGTGAATGTAACGCCAGGAACCGCTCTCACAGTAAGTCCAAATTCGCTCGCTTTCCGGGATGCAACACCGCAATTGCTGACGGTCACCAGCGGCAGCAGTGTTCATTTCACGGTCACAGCCTTCAGCAACTCCAATTGGCTGGTAGTCACTCCCCTGGGCGGCGACACACCGGCCTCGCTCAGCGTCTCGGTAAATCTGGCCGGACTGACCACGGGCAGCTACAACGGTTCCGTCACGCTGTCGCCTGTGGGCGGTGCAACCGTGGTCGTGCCTGTAAATCTGGTGGTCCCGCCGCCACCCACGGTGGATGCCAATCCTCGCGCGATCACATTCACTCACACCGCAGGTTCTGAGTTGGCGCTGCCGTTCCGTCCGATTGTTGTTGCCAGTTCAGGCGCACCCGTCAACTTCACCGCCGCCGCCGATCAACCATGGATAGTGGTGAACCCTGCCAGTGGCACAGCACCCGCGCAAATCGGGATTTCAGTCTCCCCGGCCGGACTTGCGCCCGGCGTGTACACCGGCAAAGTGCATCTCTCCCCCGGACCGGCCGTAAACGTTACCTTGACGGTGGCTCCGCCGCTTCCCAAGCTTGCGGCCGTCACCAACGCGGCAAGCTTCGCCGTGGGGCCTGTGGCGCCGGGAGAATTAATTACGATCTTTGGGTCGAACATTGGACCTTTCACCCCGGCGGGACTACGCCTTACGTCCGCGGGCACGGTGGATACACAGCTCTCCGAGACCAGGGTGCTCTTTGACGGCACGCCCGCTCCGCTTGTCTACGTTTCTCAGTCGCAACTCTCGGCCATTGTGCCCTATGAGGTTTTTGGACAGACAGGTACAAAGATGCAAGTGGAATATAAAGGAATACGTACAGAGCCCATCGAAGTGAGGGTTGCGGATGCCGTCCCGGCGATCTTCCCCGGCGCGGTTCTGAACCAGGATTCCACACTCAACTCGGCGCAGAACGGTGCCGAGCCTGGATCGATTATTGTGTTCTATGCAACCGGCGAAGGACAAACAGATCCGCCCGGATTCACCGGCGCCATAACCAGGGACGTGTTGGCGAAGCCCCTGTTAAACGTTGGCGTGCAAATTGACGGGCGCGCCGCGGACGTGCTTTATGCGGGCGCTGCTCCCGGACTTCCGTCGGGCGTCATTCAAGTGAATGCCCGTGTGCCGGACGGTGTCAGGCGAGGGGCGGATGTGCCGCTCGCGTTGATCGTGGGCGACGCCAGCACTGCGCAACTTACTAGCGTTTCAATCAAGCAATGATAAACGGATACAATCTTCCCATGAAGCTGCTTGCATTACTGGCGGGGCTGGTATCGCTAGCCGCCGCGCAGGATTTCGACGTTCTCATCCGCGGCGGCCGCATTGTCGATGGTACGGGCAATCCGTCGTTCGCGGGCGATGTAGGCATTCGCGATGGAAAGGTGGCGGCCATGGGGCGGCTTACCGGGAAGTCCGCGAAACAGACTATCGAGGCTGCGGGGCTGATCGTCGCGCCCGGATTCATCGATATTCACAACCACTCCGACCACAGCATTCTGGTGGACGGCAATGCCGAGAGCATGATCCGCCAGGGCGTCACGTCCATGATCTTTGGCGAAGGCGGCTCCGCGGCTCCGCTGAAGCCTGGGGCGGGGGATTGGATCGACTTCAAGGGTTACTTCGCCAAAGTATTGCAGAAGGGCGTCTCCACCAACATCGGAACGTACGTGGGTTCCAGCGAGATCTGGACCTATGTGCGCGGACCCAAGGCGGGTCCTCCGACTGCCGCCGAGTTGATCGAAATGCAGCGTCTGGTGCGCGAGGCGATGGAGCAGGGTGCGCTTGGCGTAGCTAGTTCGTTAAGCGGTCCGCCGGGGGCGTGGATCGATACCGCGACGTTGATCGCCATGTGCAAAGCGGCCGCGCCGTACGGCGGCATCTACTCCACGCACATGCGCACCGAAGGGCACGGCGTGTTTGAGTCAGTGGCCGAGGCTATTGAGATCGGCCGCCAGTCCGGAGTGCCGGTAGACATCATCCACATCAAGATCGCCGAACACGAATTGTGGGGCAAGATGCCGGAGTTGATCGGCACCATCCAGCAGGCGCGCGCCAACGGACAACTGGTGGAAGCGAACGTGTATCCGTATCGGGCCGGCCAGAACAACTTGTCCAGTATCATTCCGCCGTGGGCTCACGAAGGCGGCGTTGATGCACTGCTCGCTCGATTGAAAGACCCCGCGTTGCGGCCTCGTTTAGAGAGCGAAATCGAACACGGAATTCCCGGAACGAACTGGTACAACCACTACACGGCAACGGGATCGTGGGAAGGAATGCTGCTGGTCTCGCTGTCGAATCCGGCCTACAAGAAGTACCAAGGCAAGCGGATGAACGAAGTGATTCGTCTGATGGGCGGGAAACCGATCGATGCCCTGTTTGAGTTGTTGCAGGCGAACCGCGGTTCCATCCCCACCATCTTCTTCCATCACAGCGAAGAGGACATGCGTTATGCGCTGAAGCAGCCCTTCGTCTCCATCGGCTCCGATGGCAGCGCGGTGGCCACCACCGGGCCGTTGAGCGATGGCCACCCGCATCCACGCTGGTATGGGACGTTTCCCCGCGTGCTGGGGCGCTACGTTCGCGACGAGAAAGTCATCACCATGGAAGAAGCCATCCGCAAGATGACGTCGGCCAATGCAGCGAAGATCCACATCTATGACCGCGGCCTGCTGCGGCCCGGCATGTGGGCGGATGTCACGGTGTTCAATCCGGCAACGGTAATCGATAAAGCCACATTCGAATCGCCGCATCAGTATGCCGAGGGCATTGAGCATGTCTTCGTAAACGGCAAGCTGGTGCTGTCGGGCGGCAAGCACTTGGGCACTCGTCCCGGTATGATCCTGATGGGCCCTGGAACAACTCCGCCACCGCCCGAGCGCGCGGCGGCTGAGTTCATCATCCGGTTGGGCGGCGGACTGCGGATAGACCGGCACGGACCATTTGTGCGCGAACTCGCAGCGCTTCCCAAAGGGGAATTCCGCATCTTCGCCGTGGATATGGTGGGCACCACCATGGACCCGCTCGACATGAAAAACCTGGGCGAGTTGCAGGACCTGGAAGAGCTGCTTTTGCCGGGCACCATCTTCAATCCAGGCGCGGGTAGCCGGCTTGATGCCAACGACGGCTTTGCGGGTCTGGCGAAGCTGCACAAACTGAAGAAGCTCTATTTTAGTCTGCACTTCCTGGAGTCGATCAACGTCCAGGATAAGGGTCTGGCGTTTCTGAAGGACCTGACGCAGATCGAAGAGATGCGGTTGACCATGACGCGCGTGAAGGGACCGGCCCTGGCGCCTTTCGTCAACCTGCGGGATCTGGATCTGAACGATACTCCCTTCACCGACGACGGCATGAAGCCTCTGGCGGGCATGAAGCACCTGGCGCGGCTGTCGCTTCGCGATACGTTCGTGGGCGACGAGGGGCTGAAACAGATCGCCGGATTGACGGAATTGATCGCACTGGATCTTTCAGGCACGAAAGTAACCGACGCGGGTCTGAGTCAATTGAAAGGCCTGAAGAAATTGCAGAAACTCAATTTGCTGGGGACAAAGGCGACCGATGAAGGACTATCGTCGCTGGCAGGAATGCCGGAGCTGCAAGAGCTGAATCTGTATCGTACGGAGACCACGAATTCGGGGCTATCGAAGTTACAAGGCTTGAAGAAATTGTCGGCGTTGGACGTTCGCTATACCGGCGTGAGCCGTGGAGGCATTGAAGCGTTCCGCGCGGCGGTGCCGGAGTGCAGAATCGAGTTTCAGGATTCAGCCGCACAGGCCGCCGATGCAGCGCTTCGAAAAAGCAAGCCAAAGACGAAAGACGCCGCGGGCGCCGCCGCCTGGGTGCTGAGCATGGGCGGTAAAGTAATTGGAAATAACGAAGTGGTATTGGCGCGAACATCGGTTACCGATGCCCAGCTTGAGTTCCTGGCGCTGCTTCCTGCGCTGGAGAAGTTGGACCTGCAGGCGACCGATCTCGGCCAGGCCGGACTAGCCGCGATTGCGAAACTGACCGGGCTGAAGGAGCTGAATCTCAGCAACACCACACTCTCCGATCAGGCGCTGGCCGGTCTTCAGAAGCTCGCCGGTCTGCAAGTCCTGTTGCTGAACAATGTGCCGGTGCAGGGATTGCAACTCGGGGGCTTTCCCAATCTGCGGCATGTTGGGCTGGCTGGTTCGCGGCTGAACGACTCCGGCCTCGCGAGCTTGTCCGCATGCACGAAGCTCGAAGCGCTGGAGGCAAGCTACACCGACGTCAGCAGCAGCGGCCTCGCTGCGCTGAAGAGCCTTATGGGATTGCGAAAGCTTGATTTGACCTCTACCGATATCGACGACGCCGGTATGGAGCATCTGAAGCCGTTGACGTCTCTGAAGGAGCTGCTGCTCAGCTACACGCGCATCACCGATAAGGGGCTGGATTCGCTGATGCTTCTGACCGGGATCGAGCGGCTGGAAGTCGCACGGACGAGGGTCACGGACGAAGGGCTGAAGCCGCTCGCGAAGTTGGCGGCGCTGAAGTCTCTGAACCTCGACTACACGAAAGTCTCCGAGAAAGGCTTGGCCGGACTCACCGCTAGCCTTACCTCGCTGCGCCTCGATAGCGCGACCATCTCCGATGCATCCATCGATACGCTGCGCGCTCAGGGACAGCTTCGCTATCTGAACCTGTATCACACGCTTGTGACTGAGAAGGGGTTCCAGGCGCTGAAGGCAGCCTTGCCCAAGTGCGACATCGTGTTCGATCGCGATTCTGCACAACCCACCCGGAGAGGTAGCTGATATGACCCACCTGATTGCAGCATTCGCAGCCTTGGCCCTGATTACGGATCAGAACTCAATACGCGACAAGCAGGGCAATGTCACAGGACTGACCCTCACCACGTCGTGGATCACCGACTCAGATCTGCCCTCTCTACAGCAGTTGCCGAAACTCAGCAATCTGGACCTCTCGCACACCAGAATCACCGACCGCGGCTTCGCGCAGTTGAAAGATCTGAAGAATATCTCGGACCTGAATCTGTACTACGCCGAGTTGATCGGCGATGGCGCATTAGCGGCGATGCGCGGTTGGACTCATCTCCGGTGGCTGAATCTGCGAGGGACGAAAGTGACCGATGCCGGTCTGGCTCATCTGGCGGGAATGACTACGCTCGAAAGTATCGACGTAGGTTTCTCCCTGTTCACCGATAACGGCTTCGACGCCCTGACGGCGATCCCGAATTTGAAGAGTATAGCGGTGGGCGGGAACAAGCTGACCGACGTTGGACTCACCGCCGTGCGACGGATGCCAAACCTGGTCTCACTGGATCTGAACGGAAGCCAGCGGACCGATTCCGGGATGTGGGCCGCAACCATCACGGACCGCGGACTGGAATCGATTGCGACGCTACGCAAACTGCAAAATTTGAATCTTCACAACTCGAAAATCACCGACACCGGAATGCCCACTCTGGCTCCTCTAACCGAACTCCGGTCTCTCGATCTGGGCCAGACTTCCATCTCCGCGAAAGGGCTTTCGGTACTGAAACACTTTGACAAGCTGGAGAAGTTGACTCTCTGGAAGGCGACCAAAATCGACGACGGCGCCCTCGACATTCTGGCGAATGTGAAGAGCCTGCTGTGGCTGGACCTGAAAGAGACCAAGGTCACCGATGCCGGTGTCGAGCGGCTGCGCGCCGCACTCCCTAAGTGCGAAATAGCCCGCTGAGTTCCCGCGTAGCGCTGGGCAGGCTGGTGAGCTTGGCATCCATCGCGCGGTTCGCAACAGTAAGATAAAGGTCAGCGGTGGTTCCGGTGGTTCGCGTGTGACGGCCGGTTTCGAGGCCACCCGCATGGCCGGCAACGATCAGCGACAGACCGTTGTTCTTATGATCGTTGGCCTCGGCGTGCTCATGTACGAAGACCAGCGAAGTATGATCCAGCAGGTTGCCTTCGCCCTCGGGCGTGGTTTTCATGCGGCCCAACAGCCAGGCGAACTCTTCCACATGCCAGCGGCAGATATCGCGCATGATGCGCGCGCCGTCGGGCCCGTCCGAACCCGGTGCCTTGCCGTCCCGATGGGTGTAGTCGTGATGCCTCGCCGCCGTGTAGCCCAACCATGGGAATCTGGTGAGCCCCTGGCACTTGGTCAGCATGTAGGACGCAACGCGAGTTTGTCCGGACGCCAACGCGTGGACCAGCAACTCGCTCTGCAACCTTGCGATGCGCGGCCAGTCCTTCATGTCGCCATCGAAGTCCGGTGCGTCCACTTTGTGATACTGCGGCGGAAGGCTGGCAATGGCCCGCTCCACGTCCCGAATCGACGACAGGTGCTCGTCCAGCCGCGTTTGATCCTCGCGTCCCAGTTCCTTGCGCAGCACGCCTGTGTCTTGTTGCACCGCATCCAGTACGCTCTTCTTGCGATCGATCCAACTGGCATCGCGGGCGCCGAAAAGACGGTCGAACAACTTGGCTGGAATCATCTCCGGAGGAAGCGCGCGGTCCAAACCGGCCCAGCTCATGTTGCGCTGAATGCTCTCTCCAAACGACTCCTGCGACACACCGATTTGCAGCGAGCGGAACCGCGTATCGGCGTTGGTCTTCGCCGCGATCACGTGGTCGATGGAAGGTCCACCCGCGCCTCGCCCGGTGAATTGCGTGCCCGTCATCAAGGCGCTCATCGAGCGGTGATGGTCGTTGCCGGGGCCGGGCAGGCGGGCAGCGGGATTATCCAGACCGGTGACGATATGAATGTCATCCCGGAACCGCGCCAGCGGCGCAAGGCACGGCGTCATGGTGTAGTTCGCGCCGGTCTCCGCGGGAATCCAGTAGCGTTCAGTGATGCCGTTGCCATTGAACCACAACACGAACCGGTTGGGGATCTGCTTTGAACCAGACTTTAACCCGGACGTTCCTGCCGCATACGCCGTACCCGAGCTGTTGAACATCGCGGCCAGCGGCGGCAGTCCAATCCAGACCGGAGCCTGTGTCAACGCTGTAACGCCTCGCAAGAACAATCTGCGGGACAATGCACGGTTCTTAGTTATCACTGACGACATGGGACTCCGTTCTTACCGGCTGAAATAAATTCAATTTTATCAAAGAAACCATCAGGTCTTGGAAACGGAACCCGGAGCGCCGGAACTCATCGAAGCTTTGACGAATAATGGGCCGGTCGGCGGGCGCCTCCTTGCGGCCGGATTCATAGCGGAACAGTTGCTTAACAATGCATTCCTGACACTGCTCACTCGCGGCCAGTACTTTGCCAAGCGTGCTCGGTGCAGTGAACTCGGAATCGCGGATGCCGGCGACGTAGCCTGACGTATCCAGCGCCAGCGAAACCGTCTCTGTCTTGCGCACTTTATTTTTGTCCTTCGCTTCTTCCCTGGTGGGACGAAACGTGAGCTTCTGTTTCTCCCGGCGTTGCCCAATGGCATCGAACTTCTCGAACCCGAACCCAATAGGATCGATCAGCGTGTGGCAACTGGCACAACTTTCGTTGTTGAGATGAAGGGCCAATCGTTCGCGGTTCGTCTGCGGCTTCTCTTTGGTGAGAACCGGCAGATTCGTGCTGACACCCGGCGGCGGCTGTGGCACATCCTGGCACAGAAATTGTTCGCGCACGAACAGGCCACGGGCGGTGGGCGACGTCTCGGTGGGCTTACTGGTCAGGCCCAGGAACAGCCCCTGGCCAAGTATGCCGGAGCGTTCGGTTTCGGGCGGCAGCGCGACTTTGCCGAAGTCGTCGGGAGGAGCCTTTACCTTGTACAGATCCGCCAGCCCGCTGTTCAGAAAAGCGTAATCGGCCGAATAGACCTTCGTGAAGTCGCCGTTGTTCCACACCAGATCGGCAACCAGACGGCGGGCCTCTTCAGTCATCGCGAGCGCCAGTTCGGGGCCGTACTGCGGAAAAGTCTCGCGATCCTTGATGGTGTTCAGCAGTCTGTCAAATCGAAGCCACTGTGCTACGAAGTCATCGACAGTGGCACGCGCCTTCGGATCTTTCAGCATTCGCCGGGCAGCGGTTTCCACGCCCTGCGGCGTATCGAGTTCGCCTGCCGCGGCACTGCGGAACAGGGCGGCGTCCGGCAAGGTGTTCCAGAGAAAGTAGGACAGCCGGCTAGCCCGTCCATAGGCTTTCGACTGCGCGCCGTCTGTTCGCAGCAGGAAGGCAGGGGATTGCAACAGAGCTTCTGTCACGATTTGCGCGCCAGCCAGGAATTGCTTCTGCGTCCGGAACAGGCGTGCGTATCGATCGGTCTCATCTTTTTGCAGAGGCCGCCGGAACACCCTCTGCCCAAAAGATTGAACGAATTTTTCAGCGCAGCCGGGGTAGGTTTGTTTACACGGAATCAGGCCGTGAGTGTCACCGCCGCGGAATGCATTCTGCGCGAGTTTTTCCGCGGCCAGGCTGTAGGCTTCCGCAAGCAGCGGCGAAATGCTCTGCGACTGATATTGATTCTTGAAGCCGTTGACGAAGTCCTCCGGTGGGAATTGATCGGCCAGGTTGCCCTGGTCGCCCAGCAGGTCGCGGACTGTATTGTTGTACTGGAAGTGTGTCAGGCGGCGAAGGACTGGCCCGATCGGTGTCGCCGCCGCTTCAGTTTCCTTCTTCGCCACTGCTTTGGTGGTCGACAGATAGTCCACCCAGGTGCGCAGAATGGCTTCTTCCGGGCTGCCGGGTGCGATCCGCTTTCCGCCGGCGTGCGCGACGCGGCGAGTGGGTTTGTTCAGTAACAGCGATTTACCAGGGTCGGCCGGATCGGTCAGTGCTTTTAAACTGAGCCCGAAGTTCTCAAGGGTGGCCGGTGAGGCGCCGGGATCGGGGAGGTGCAGGCGGGTTCCCGCGGCCACTCCGTCCGGATTGTGGCACCCTTGGCATCCGGCCTTCTGCAGCGCCGGGTAAACCGTCGTAGTGAAGTATTGCAGGTCCACCGCTGGCAACCAGGTGGGGCAACCCAGGGCATACCCCAGGGCGAGAGTGAAAGGGAGAGTTCGTCGCAGAATCATAAATACGCCCGTGCCTCGATTCTGTCAGACTTTGAGAGATATGGGAAGCAGCATGCGAATGAGCCACGACATCAGCGACGATACCGATCTTTCGCTGAGTTCCATGGAAGGCGTCTACGTAGCGCCTGCGGTGGAGCCGCGGCCCGCCGATGGAAAGAAGCCATTCCGGGCGCCCTCGGTCCGCTCCGGCGCGGTGGCTGCTCTGCTGGTGGCGGCTGCTTCCTACGCCATCCACTACATTCCCGCTGTTCCCTTTCGTATAGTTAGCGATCACGGAATACGGCGTCCAATCAGCGCCTCCATCATCGCGATTCTCGTCGGCGTATTTGTGCGGAATGTGTTCCGTTTGCCTCCGTCGGTAGGTGTGGGCTGCAAGGTGATCGCACGGCGGCTGCTGCCCGTCACTATCGTTCTCGCCGGCGCGGGGCTCAATCTTACGGACATCGCCATCATCGGCTTCAACGCCCTAACCATCACCGTGCTTTGTATTTCTATTGCCACTGCGTCGGCGTTCTACATCGGGCGTGCGATGGGGTTGACCAGCAGTACCGCGCTGCTGATCGGCGCGGGCACCGCCATTTGCGGCACCAGTGCCATCATAGCCGTGGCGCCGCTCATCTCCGCCGAAGACGAAGACGTCACCTTGTCGGTTGGCACGGTGAACCTGCTGGGAATCGTTCTGATGTTTCTGCTTCCGTTTCTGGGCGGTGCGCTGCACCTTAGTGATACCGCGTTCGGCATTTGGGCCGGCACCTCCATTCATGCCGTACCGCAGGCCGTCGCTGCGGGCTTCGCGTTTAGCGAACCCGCGGGGACTCTCGCCACACTGGTGAAACTGGTGCGCGTCACTCTGCTTGCGCCGTTCATCGTGGCGTTGATCTTTCTCTACGTCCGCCGTTCCAACCGGCAGCCCGTCACCGTGCATTACTCACGGCTGATTCCCGTATTTGTATGGGGCTTCACCGCGATGGCAATTCTGAATACCGCCCGGTTCTTTCCCGCGCTGGTGTTTCAGCTTGCTCCGTGGCTCTCCGTTCGCGCATTCACTATTCCGATGTCGGCTACGCTGGTCGACATCGGTAACTACATCCTGACTTTTGTGATGGCAGCCATGGGCCTGGAGGTTCACATCCGCCAACTTGCATCCGTCGGCGGCAAGGCACTGCTGGTGGGGTCGATCTCCGCAGCGATTCTCTGCGTCACCAGCCTCGCTCTAATCAAAGTTTTGCTCTAGGCCTTTACAAAGTGGTAACGCGCACGAACGAATTGGGTGCCTTGTCGATGGCAAGCGGATTCCGCAGTGCGCGCCCGAATCCTTGAAACTCAACCACCATTACATCGCCCTCTTCAAGCGTGATGCCGGCGCCGAAGCTGAACGCATCGGCTCCAAAGAAATGGATGTGGGCATCGCCCGGCCGGCGGTGCGCCTCGAATTTGAAATGGTGATGTTCCAGATTGGCCAGCGTGTGCGACATCTTCGCTTCGCCGCTCGCGATGTCCTTCTCCCAAAGGACCGCCCCATTGCGTTCCACGCTCACGTGTCCCGGAACGGCTGAGAAATCGGGATCAAGCACAATCTCCGGCCCGATCGCGCACGTGCGCAGCTTCGACACCGCCAGGTAGAGATAGTTTTTCTTCTCTACTTGGTGATCGGAAAATTCGTTGCCCATCAACATGCCGACGCGTCGCGGCGCTCCCTCCGCGTCGATAATATAAGCTCCCGCGACTTCGGGCTCTTCGCCGCCATCCTCACCGTAGGGCGGAATCGTTAGCGGTTCGCCATGGCCCCGTAAAATGCTGCCCGGCCCCTTGTAAAACCACTCCGGAGCTACTCCGATTTCGCCTTCCGCCGGACGTCCGCTTTCCACTCCCCACTGATACATGCGCATGCTGTCGGTCACTGTGGCGATGTCCGCGTGCATCGCCTGCCGGTTGTCCGCGCTCGCCTTGTGAGTCAATCCGGTGCCGCTCACCAGGCATCGCGCGGTCTCCTCCGGATGATCGAACGCCGGCAGAATCTTCCATTCCGATTTGCCCGCGTAAACATCGTCGTAGGAAAGCGCGTCGCTGGACACTGCCTTCCGCGCGGTTTCAATCAGCGGTTTTCCGCTGGTCGCAATCTGATAGACGGAAGTGAAGCCAGTGAGCAATCTAAGATCGTTGTCGTCGACAAGCGCAACGCGCCGTCCCTGGGTGGGGTGAGAAAGTTGAATAAGCCTGGTCATTGAAGAATAAATGGGGAACTAACAGGAAGACTAGCATGAACCAGAAGTTTTTTTGCCGCAAGCCGCTTCACACGCCGGATACTTTCTTCTTTGATCCCCTCATAACCACGGATCTGTTCCGGCAACGCCACAATCTCCAGCGCATCGGCCCCCGGATTGGCGATCACGTCTTCCACCAGCTTCCGATACCACCCCGCAAGGCTCCGTTCTTCACGCCGGTGCGCGGTCAGGCCGAAAACATCCAGCGGCGTGCCTCGTAGCACTTTCAGGTTCGCCAACATCCGCAAGGGGAACCGGAACCACGGACCCAACTGCAATTTGCGCTTCACTCCGAACTTCCGCAGAAATGGCGGATGCAAGTTATAGGAAACCGATTCCGCCGCTTCCCACATTTCGCTGATAGCTCTTTCTCTCTCCGGATTCGTCAGCAGCCGCGCCACTTCGTACTCATCTTTGTACGCCATCAATTTGTAGAGACACCGTGCCACCGTATCTTTCAAAGCGGGCGCGCGCGCTTCCACCATCTGCACGAAATCCCGATACGACCGCGCGTACGCTTCATTCTGATAGAGCGTCAACTCCAACACTCTGTCGATTCCCGCGCGCTGCACAACGGCCGGCGAAATCTGCTGCTCCACCCAGGCGGAATCCACGTAATGCTTCCGGCCCCACAAGAACGCTTGCAGATTCTTTTCGATGTCCACCTGATTCAACCGCACCGCTTCCTGCAGCGACTCCTCCGCCAGCGGAATCAGCCCCGCCTGAAATGCCACACCCAGCAGAAAGATATTCACTTGCAGATGGCTTCCGAATAAGCGATCCGCCAACCGGCTGGCATCAACGAAAACGTTGCGGCCCGGCTTGGTGATTTGGTTAATCCGGTGAACCAGCCGTTCGGGTTCCTGCAACACGGTCAGGCTGCGAATGCTGTCGTGCGTCGGTGTAAGCTGCGTGTTGATCACCGCCACCGTGCGCCCAGGATGCGCGCACTTCGCAGTCTCCGGACTCATCACCCCCAGCAAATCGAAACCCAGAATCAGGTGGGCGTTTCCGGCATTGACTCTCGCCGAAGCTTCAATCGCACGGTCCGCGATCACGATGCTGGAGACCACCGCGCCGCCTTTCTGCGCCAGTCCCGTTTGATCCAGCGTCAGCACCTGCTTCCCTTCCAGAGTGGCCGCGGTTGCCAGCAGCGCGTTGATCGTCAACACGCCTGTACCGCCGATGCCCGGCATCACGATGCGATATCCATCGCCGGCCTGTACCGGGTTCACCGGCCCCGTGACATCGGCTGGCGGCAGGCTTGGCACCGGACGTTTCGCGAGCCCCGTCCCCGGCTTGATCTTCACCGTTAAGAAACTCGGGCAGTCTCCAATGGCGCACGAATAGTCTTTGTTGCAGGAAGATTGGTGAATCTGCATCTTCTGCCCCAGCTCTGTCGAAACCGGATGCAGGCTCATGCAATTCGACGCTTTCACGCAATCGCCGCAGCCCTCACAGACTTCTTCGTGAATCACCAGCCGCTTCACCGGCTCCACCTGCTTGCCCCGCGAGCGCGCCCGCCGCTTCTCCGCGGCGCACTCCTGGTCGTAAATCAGAACGGTTACACCGGCCACTTTCTCCAGCTCCGCGAGCGTGCGCTCCAGTTCGCTGCGATCCCGCAACACTGCATTCGCCGCCAACTCCACGTCGATGTACCGGTCCGTATCTTCGGTCAACACCACCGTCCGCTTCACGCCTTCCGCTTCCAGCTTGCGAGTGAGCGCGGGCACCGGCAAGGCCCCCATCACCAACTGTCCGCCGGTCATGGAAACGTGCCCGTTGAGCAAAATCTTGAACGTGATGTTCACACCCGCCGCGATGCAAGCCTGCACCGGCAGCGACCCCGAGTGAAAATAAGTTCCGTCGCCCACGTTTTGAAAGATGTGGCCGCGTTCCATGAACGGAGCCATCCCAATCCAACCCGCACCCTCGCCGCCCATCTGCGTCAGGAAGCCGAACCCGCGGTCCATGTCCCCCAGCGTGATCGCCATGGAATGGCAACCGATTCCTCCCCCGGCCACTTGCCCTTTCAGCAGCAGCGTGGATCGATTGTGCGGGCACCCGGAACAGAACGTGGGATGCCGTGTGGAGAAAACTTCACGCGGCCGGCTTTGAATTTCATCCAGCTTCGTCATCCGCGCTCGAATGCTTTCCCGTGGATGCGCAGCTAGAAGCCGCGCAATCACTCTCGCGATAATGTCCGGATCCAGCTCTCCGGTGGACGGCAGAAGCGGCAATCCATCCGCATCGATCTTTCCCAGAATCACTGGCCGCTGCGCCTCGGAATACAGCAAATCGCGAAGCTGAAACTCCACGAAGCTACGCTTCTCTTCCACCACCAGAAGCGTCTGTAACCCGGCAGCGAATTCGCGCGTGAACACCGGCTCCAGCGGATACGTCATGCCGAACTTCGCTATCCGGATCCCAAGCTCCGGCAATTCGGACTCGCGAATTCCCAGGTCCGCCAAGGCTTGCATCAAGTCGTAATACGCCTTGCCTGTGGACACGATTCCCAATGACGCTCCACCGCGCGCCCCATGAAAGCGATTCAGACGATTCACCCGCGCGAACTCCCGCGCCGCATCCAACCTGCGCGTGTGCAGTTCGTATTCGAGCGCGAGCGTTACCGGCGTCACCAGTCTGGAGTCCGTTACTTTTTCATAACCCTCGGGAATCGTGATCGAGAGCCGTTCCGGATCAAGCGTCACCGTGCCGCCGCCATCGCAGACGTTGGTAACCATTTTCATGCCGATCCAAGCGCCACTGTGACGTCCCATCGAAAACGCCAGCAAACCGTAGTCCAGCGTCTCCTGTGAATTGCCAGGGAACACCACAGGCATGCCCACGTTGAACAGGCTCAAATCGCTTTGATGCGGAATGGTGGAACTCTTCGCCGAATGATCGTCGCCGGCCAACACCAGTGCCGCGTTATGTTTCGCCGACCCCGCGAAGTTCGCGTGCCGGAACACATCGCCGCAGCGGTCCACACCCGGCCCTTTGCCATACCAGATGCCAAGCACGCCATCGAACTTCGCCCCTCCAAAGACTTCGAACATCTGGCTGCCCATTACCGATGTAGCCGCAATCTCTTCATTCATGCCAGGAATGAAATGAATGTTGAGCGGCTCCAGCAACGGCTTCGACCGCAGCAGAGCCATGTCGTAACCAGCCAGCGGTGAACCTTCATATCCGGAAATAAACGCCGCGTTGTTGAACCCGGACACCCGATCGCGGCGGATCTGATCCATCGGCAGCCGCACCAGCGCCTGAATGCCGGTAAGATAGGCCGTACCGCGTTCCTGCGTGTATCGATCTGAAAGTTTCATCCAACCACCGTGCCTCGGCATTCCCCGAATCCGATCCGCGAAAGCCCATCGCGTTCGCAGTAACCACGCAAAATCACTTCGTCTCCGTCTTTGAGGAAGCGGCCGGAATTGATCTCCAGCAGGCATCCCCGCGATTCTTCCGCCGCGCCGGATGCGGTGCCGCTCGCGATCAGATCCCCTACCCGCAGGTTACATCCGTTGCTGGTGTGGTGGGTCAGCATCTGCGCAAACGTCCAGTACATTTCACGAAAGTTCCCGCAGCTCATTAGCTCTTGATTCAGCCACACTTCCAGCGTGATATCGATTGCACCGTTCTGTTGATCCCCCTCCGAAAACAGATACGGCAAAGGAGCCGGATCGTGAGGAACCGCCGTTGTGCGATACGGCGCCAGCGCTTCCGTCGTCACCACCCATGGTGAAATGCTGGTGGCGAAACTCTTGCCCAGAAACGGTCCCAGCGGTTGCGATTCCCACTTTTGTATATCGCGAGCGGACCAGTCGTTCAGCAGGCAAAAACCAAATAGATGCGTGCTCGCCTCATCGATTCCCACTGCTTCGCCCAGCGCGTTCCCTGTGCCGATGAAGGCCCCAACCTCGATCTCGTAGTCCAGCGACTCCGTCGGGCCGAACGAATCCGCGCGCGTCTGTCCCTTGGGCCGCCGGATCGGCGCACCACTCACCACAATGGAAGACGCGCGGCCATGATACGCAATCGGGAGCTGCCTGTAGTTGGGAAGCAGAGGATTTGCGGGACGGAACAATTTCCCCACGCGCGTGGCGTGATGAATCGACGCATAGAAATCCGTGTAGTCGCCAATCTCGCACGGCAGAAACATCTCGGCCTCTTCCATTGGAATCAGCGCCGCCGCTACCAGCCCGTCGCGTTGTTCCTGCAGATCCGGGCAGCTCTCGCTCAGCAGTTCGGTGATCCGTGCGCGCAACGCGTGCCAGTGCGGCGCACCCAACGACATCAGAAAGTTCAACGACGGCGCCTGGCAAGCCGATGCCGCGAAATCCGCCGTTCCTTCGAATAGTCCATTCTGCCCGCAGCGGCCGATGTCGAGCACATGATCGCCGATGGCGACGCCCACGCGCGGAGCGTCGGCTCTGCCTCGTTTCCGGAACACGCCGTAGGGCAGATTCTCCATGGGAAAATCGGTCCCGCTCCGGTTCGCCGATGCAACCCAGCTTGTCAATTTGCGGAGGCCCTCAACCGGATCACCACGGACTTCGACGTCGGGGTCCCGCTCTTGTCGGCAAAGCTATCCAGCGGTACCAGCACGTTCGTCTCGGGAAAATAAGTGGCCGCACAGCGCCTGGGAATATCGTAAGGGACAATTGTAAATCGTTCCGCGATTCGTTCCTCGCCGCCGAATGTGCTAATCAGATCCACGCGTTGTTCTGCGATCAATCCCGCGTCGAGAAGGTCTTCCCGATTCAGAAAAACTACCCTGCGCCCGCCGCGAATCCCTCGATACCGATCATCGTTTCCGTAGACCGTGGTGTTGAATTGATCGTGGCTGCGAATGGTCATCATGATGAATTCGCCAGTGCTCAACGGAATGGGCCGGATGGGGTTCACCGTAAAGTTGGCCTTGCCGGATTCAGTGCCAAACACCCTGCGGCTTGCGGGGTTGTCCAACCGGAAGCCGCCCGGAGTGCGAACCTTCCGGTTGAAGTCTTCAAAGCCCGCCACCACATGGGAAATATGTTCCCGGATGGAATCGTAATCGCCCATCAGTTTCTGCCACGGAATCTTTCCGCCCAAAGTGGACGCCGCGATCCCCGCCACAATGGCAGGTTCGCTCATCAATTCTTCCGATGCCGGCTGCAGCGGACCAGTTGACGCGCTCACTACACCCATGGAGTTTTCCACCGTGACGAATTGCGGACCCGACTCTTGACCATCCACCTCGGTCCTCCCCAGGCACGGCAGAATCAGCGCCGTATTCCCGGTCACCAGATGGCTGCGATTCAGCTTGGTGGAAATCTGCACCGTCAACCTGCACTTCTGCATCGCCTGCGCGGTGTATACCGTGTC
Organism: Acidobacteriaceae bacterium; assembly: GCA_025360145.1. Lineage (GTDB taxonomy): Bacteria > Acidobacteriota > Terriglobia > Bryobacterales > Bryobacteraceae > JANXXV01. Next base: position 4,190 of record JANYCV010000469.1, on the reverse strand, counting down.
CGGCGTCGCCGACAGAAAATTACCGCCAAGCGCGATGAACACTTTCGCCGTCCCATCGTGCATCGCCTTGATGCTCTCCACAGTGTTATAGCCATGCTTCCGCGGCGGATCGAAATGAAACTCCTGGCCCAGCCGCTCCATAAAGCCCTGGTCCATCTTTTCCCAGATGCCCATGGTGCGGTCGCCCTGCACGTTGCTGTGCCCGCGCACGCAGCAGACGCCCGCATTCTGCCGTCCGATATTTCCGCGCAGCAACAGCAGGTTCACCAACTCGCGAACATTTTCCACGGCATTCTTATGCTGCGTCAATCCCATGGCCCAGCAGATGATCATGTTCTTCGACTTCTTCACAATCTCCGCAGCTTCGGCAATCTTAGCCCGGCTAACCCCGCTCTCCTTCAGAATCTCGTCCCAACTGGTCTGCGCCAGGGCTGTCGCGAACTCCTCGTACCCGGATGTGTGTTCCTGAATAAACTGATGATCCAGCGCATCGGCTTCCACCAGCAGTTTCATGATGCCCTTCAGCACCGCCACATCGCCGTTGATTCTCACTTGCAGCAACAGCTTCGCTAACGCGGTGCCGGAACCGAGTACTGATAATATCTGCTGCGGATGTTTAAAACGTTGCAGACCCACTTCGGGCAGAGGGTTAATACTGACAATCGTCGCGCCCCTATTCACCGCAGTCTGCAGCGAACCCAACATGCGAGGATGATTCGTCCCTGGATTTTGCCCGATCACGAAGATGCAATCGGTATTCTCCAGCTCTTCCAGCGTCACCGTGCTCTTGCCGACGCCGATAGTCTCGCGCAGTCCGTAGCCGCTCGATTCATGGCACATATTCGAACAGTCCGGCAGATTATTCGTTCCATACATGCGGACAAACAGTTGGTACAGAAATGCCGCTTCATTGCTGGTGCGGCCCGACGTGTAGAAGATTGCCTCATCCGGCGAGGCTAGGCCTTTCAGCTCCTGGCCAATCATCTGGAATGCATCGCGCCAGCCGATCCGCTCGTAGTGATCCGCGCCTTCGCGCAGCAGCATCGGCTGCGTCAACCGCCCCTGTTCGTTCAACCACAAATCGGACTGCTTACTCAGCGCGGAGACACTCCACTGTTTGAAAAACTCCGGCGTCACGCGCTTGGTAGTAGCTTCGGAGGCGATTGCCTTCGCGCCGTTTTCGCAGAACTCGGCCATGTGGCGGTGGCCTTCCGGATCGGGCCACGCACAACTGGGGCAATCGAAGCCGTCTTTCTGATTAGCAGCCAGAAGGGACTGCGCCGCGCGCACCGGCCCCATTTCTTCCAGCGCATAACCAAGAGATTTCAGCACGGACGGTATTCCCGTGGCGCTCTTAGGTGGCGGCGTTATCCGAAGCTTCTCTCCTTCCTCCGGCGGTTGCGGCGAAATATTTCGTTCGATGGGCACTGCCCTCTACGTTATACAATCGGGATGCCAACGTAAATGGGGGATCCGCAAAACAGCACCGAGGAGGTCCACGTTCGCAAGGTGCTCGGTTCCACAATTTCCGGCGAGCGCGATCTTCTCGCAGTGGAAGAGCCTCTCGAAATCCGCATTGGTTATCACTTCAAAGGGCGCGCCCATGCCAAGAGCATCTCGCTCACTATGCGCACTCCGGGCGACGACGCGGAACTCGCCGCGGGCTTTCTCGTCGGAGAGGGTATCGTTCGCGATCCTTCGGATATCGTCGCCATCCGCCACCTCGGCGCCGGCATAAGCAGCAATGAGCTGCAAGTGGATCTTCATCCCTCTGTAGAGGTCGATATCAAGCGGCTGGATCGCCACTTCTACACCACGTCCAGTTGCGGCGTCTGCGGGAAAACTTCGCTGGACGCCATTGAAGCGCAGGGTGCGCCGGCAATACCGATCGAGGGCTTTACGGTGGATACAGCGCTGGTCCACAAACTGCCGGAGTCAGCCCGCCAAGCCCAGCCGGTGTTTTCCCAAACGGGTGGATTGCATGCGGCGGCGCTGTTCGATGAAACGGGAACTCTGCGCAGTGTTCGCGAAGACGTGGGCCGGCACAACGCGCTTGACAAACTGATCGGTCAGCAGTTTCTTGCCGCCGCGCTTCCGCTTCACAAGCACCTATTATTAGTAAGCGGCCGGGCGAGCTTTGAACTGATGCAGAAGGCCGTGATGGCGGGCATTCCCGTGGTCGCAGCTATTGGCGCGCCGTCCAGTCTGGCGGTCGAACTGGCACAACGGTCGCACGTTACGCTGCTGGGATTCGTGCGGCACAATCAGTTTAATATCTACTCGGGACATTGGCGGATCATTCCATGAAACTTCGAATCAGGCACAACTCCATTCGGCTCCGGCTGACCCAAACGGAAGTGACTCAACTACGCGACGCCGGGACAGTTGAGGAGCACATCGAGTTTGAGCAAGGCCAGCGCCTCACCTACCGCATCCACTCCGACCCCGATCGACAAACGTTAAACGCCGAGTACCGTGACGGCAATATCCTGCTGACGGTGCCGAAGCCGATGGTCGCCGCCTGGGCAAACTCTTCGCAGGTTGGCATGGAAGCAGCCGGGCCGCTGCGCGTGATGATCGAAAAGGATTTCAAATGCCTGGATCCAGCCGATCCGGAAGACAACGTGGACACGTTCCCGAACCCGCTGGAAGGCAAGGTTTGTTAGATTACTTTCCCGCAAAAATAGACTTGGGAATCATCGCATGCACGCCCTTATTCCCATCCACCCACTGCGTGATTCTCAAATCCACGGCCACACTCGTCAACATGTAAGCGTCGTCGCGGCTCAGCTTTTTCTCCGTCATCGGAAAATCCACCGTCTCGCGCACGCAGAGCTTTGTGGCTTCAGTCAAATCTTCATGCAGCCCCATCGTGATGTAGTGCGTCGCCGTCTCCGCCCGTGGCCAGCGCAGCTTTAAATCTTTCCGCACCACAAATCGAAAGGTGCCGTCGAGCGAAGTCTCCAGCGCCGTGATATCCACCTCTCCATCGCCCTGGCCCGCATGTCCGTCGCCCACTTAAACAGCGCGCCCTTCGCGTGTACGGGAATATACAACATCGTGCCCGCCACCAGTTCCTTGTTGTCCAGATTTCCGGCGTGAATCCACGGCGGCGCACTATTGATCCGGCCGTTCGCCTCCGGCGGAGCCACGCCCATGCTCCCGAAAAACGGACGCAACGGCAGATCCACGCCCGGCGCGAAATGCCCAACCATGCGCTCCCGGTCCAACGGGATCATCTTGTTCCGCGTGTACGGAAAATCGTCAGGAAGAAACGCGGCGCCCGGACGAAACGAATTGTACGCATACGGCACCGATAGCCAAATCGCCTTAATCTGCACCTCCAACACGTCGCCCGGCTCAGCTTCCTCCACATAGATCGGCCCCGTCAGAATGTGCCCGCCCGGTCCTTTGTTTGTCACCTTCGCATAAATCTCGCGCAGTGCCGCCGGAATCTGATCCGCCGGAACGCCCCTGGCAAGCAGCCGGTCCGGATCCCTGGAATGCGTTTCAAGTTCCACCGTATCGCCCGAGTGGATCCGCATCACCCGCTTCGTACTCGCAGAGTAGTCTCCGGTGTAAGCTTCAACTTCTTAATTTCCTGACAATCGGCAACCGCGGCGGTAAATAGCGCCGTCCAGCCGAAAATCCTGATGAATGAAAGTCTCGCGAGATAATAATAGTGCGAGATCCATGCCAACTACAGCCGCCCCCGCAAATCCGTTACTTGAAATTCGCTTCCAGATTCCGTTCGACCAGATTCGCGCCGAACACATTGAGCCTGCCGTTCAGGAGCTTCTACGGCAGTCGCGGGAAAGTCAGAAAGCCCTGGCCGAAAGCACCGGGCCGCGCACATTCGCGAACACCCTGATGGCGCTGGAGGACATGACCGAGAAGCTGAACTACGCAATGCAGGTGGCCGGGCATTTGGAGTCGGTGACGACTTATCCCGAACTGCGCGCCGCCTACAATGCCGTGCAACCGGAAGTCAGCGAATACTACACCGGCATCGTGCTCGACGCCGGACTCTGGCGCGTGGTCCAGGAATTTGCGGCTACACCCGAAGCGGCCCAGCTTACCGGGACTAAAAAGCGGCTGCTGACCAAGACGCTGGACGCCTTTCGCCGCCAAGGTGCGGAACTCGATCCGGCGGGCAAGAAGCTCCTTTCCGAAATCGATGTAGAGCTTAC
>JANYCV010000461.1 GCA_025360145.1 Acidobacteriaceae bacterium | reverse complement strand
AATCTCCGCGGATGGAACCGGAACTGTGGAATATCCCGCCCGCTAAGATTCCATAACCCCGCCGGGCTCCGTTAATATAAGATTTTGAATGATGCATGCCGGAGGATTGCGAGCGGTGGCAAGTAAATCACGACCGGCCGCAGCATGCGTTCGGCTCGATTGTTCATTGGCTCGACGAATCACGCGGAAAGAAAACGCATCGATTGCCCTCGTCGCCCTATTTGCCTAGCCCGTTGCACAGTTTTTGGTTGTCGCCCTCCTTCAGAATGCGATTCCCCAGACGGTGCGTCACCTGCTTTTGGATCTCGTTCGCTTTCTCTGTAAACACAGGTTCCGGGAAACGGTGGCGTGCTCGCAATTACTCCAGCCTTTCCCGGAATAACGTTTGCCTTTCAACCCAAATTCCCGCGCCTGGCCTTGCTTGGCCTTCACTACATCACTTCACTACATCACTTCACTTCGCCTCATATAAGGCTCCGAAGTCCGCCTCGCGACCAAATCGTACCTCCAACTTCAGGTGCAGAACCTGAGCGAACGGTGAAGCACTTGTAACCATCCCGCGCATCGCTGTAAACGTTTTTTTACAGTCCAAGGCGAACTTCCAACCGTCTGAAGGGTTAGATGGATTGAGTAGGTACCGCGAAAATGAAAAATAAATTAGCTGTGTATGTGCTTCACTCAGGCAATTACTACGGCAGCAGCGCAGGTGGGGCGGTCCCCCTGGAGGGCGCGGGACACCTTGGTCCGGCTGCTGAAAGCGGGACGAAGGCGCCAATGCGCCAGCCACACGAAACGCTGCGGGAGCGTACCCACTTGATTCAAGCACATATTCGGTACAAAGTATTAGGATTGACAGCATTAGCAGGACTGATCGCCATACCGCTGGTTTCGGCTCGGCCAGACCTCTTTCACGCCAAATTGAACAACGACCAGCAGATTCTCCATGCACTCGGGCGCTTGACGTATGGCCCCCGACCGGGAGATGTCGCCGCAGTTCAGAAGATTGGCCTCAAGAAATGGATCGACCTGCAGCTTCACCCGGAGAGTATCCCCCAAAATCCTACGCTCGACGCGAAATTAGCGCCGCTCCGTTCGCTGACTATGACAACGGTGGAACTGACACGGAACTACCCTCCACCGCAGGTTATCGCCGCAATCGCAAACGGAAAAATGCCGCTGCCGGGCGATCCTGAAAAGCGGGCGGTTGTGGAACAACTTGCCGAGCGCTATAAAGCCAAACTGGCAAAGAAAGGCGGGAAAGACAGCAAGATTCCAGACGCGGAAGAGGTGCCAATCACTGACATTCTCTCCGCCGGCGAGATCCAAACGATGAGAAAAGGCACGCCGGAACAGAAGACGGAATTCTTTCGCTCTCTGCCGCTTGAAAAGTTGCAGAAAGTCATCTTCGCCCTGCCAGACGGCGACCGGAAGGGGCTGTTCGCCTATGCGCCTCCGGAAGTCCGCCGCAAAATGCTGGAAACCACTGCGCCCCAACAGGTTGTCGCGCACGATCTATCGGAGGGGAAGCTCTATCGCGCCATCTACAGCGAGAGGCAGTTGAGTGAGGTACTGACCGACTTCTGGTTCAACCACTTCAACGTCTATCTGGACAAGGGCGCGGACCGTTTCCTGGTCACCGCCTATGAGCGCGATGCCATACGGCCCAACGTGCTGGGCAACTTCCGCCAAATGCTGGGGGCCACTGCCAAAAATCCGGCCATGCTGTGGTACCTGGATAACTGGCAATCCGTGTCGCCGGATGCGGTAGCGGGAATGCGCGGCGGTAAGAATGGAAAGCGCGCCCGCGGCCTGAATGAGAACTACGCCCGCGAGTTGCTGGAACTCCACACGCTAGGCGTGGATGGCGGCTACACCCAGAAGGACATCGTAGAAGTAGCCCGCTGCTTTACCGGCTGGACCATCAATCAGCCCTACCGCGAAGGCGGTTTTGAATTCAATGTCCGCGTCCACGACAAAGGCCAGAAGGTGGTTCTTGGCGTGACCATCGCAGCGGGCGGCGGCATCGAAGATGGGATGAAAGTACTCGACATCGTAGCCCATCACCCTTCCACCGCGCGGTTTCTCGCGAAGAAACTGGCGCAACGTTTCGTGGCCGACGATCCGCCCGCGGCTTTAATCAATGCCATGGTGAAGACCTTCCAGCAGAAGGACGGCGACCTCCGCGAGGTAATGCGAACCATGCTGGCTTCGAAAGAATTCTGGTCGCAGGGAGCTTATCGCGCCAAAGTGAAGTCACCGCTCGAAATGGTGGCCAGCGCGGTCCGGGCCACGGGCGCTGACGTGACCTTCGCATTCGACCTGGCGAACAAAATCGGCGAACTCGGCCAGCCTTTATATCGAAAGCAGGAGCCGACGGGCTACTCAAATTCCAGCGCCGAATGGGTGAACTCCGCCGCGCTGCTGGCCCGCATGAACTTCGCACTCGCACTGACGCAGAACAAAATCCATGGTGTGACAGTGGACTCACGGAAGTTTGAAGGCGACCCCAAGGCGGTAGCCAAATCGCTGCTGTCAGCCGACGCCTCCGCGCAAACGCGCATGGCGATTGAACGCGGGCAGGCGGAGAAGCAGGACCCCGCCGCAATCGCCGGGTTGATATTGGGATCACCGGATTTTCAACGCAGATAAGGTAAATGCAAATGTTGAACCGAAGACTATTCCTGAAGAGTTCCGCGCTGGCGATGTTTGGAGTGGGCGCGGCTCCGCACTGGCTGGCCCGCGCCGCGGAAGGGGTTGAAAGCCGCAAAAAAATTCTGGTGGCCATCTTTCAGCGCGGAGCGGCCGACGGTCTGAACGTCGTGGTGCCCTATGGCGACCCGAATTACTACGCGCTCCGTCCCAACATCGCCATTCCGAAAAGCGATGTCATCGAACTCGATGGCTTCTTCGGACTGCACCCCGCGATGCGGGCATTGAAGCCCGTATTCGACGCCAAGCATCTGGCCATTGTGGAGGCGACCGGTTCGCCGGACCCCACGCGCTCCCACTTCGACGCGCAGGACTACATGGAGTCCGGCACACCTGGCCGCAAGGCGACGCTCGACGGCTGGCTAAACCGGGCGATCCCTGCGGAGAAGGGGCCGATTTCACCGGTTCGCGCGGTGAGCCTGGGTCCGAACTTGTCGCGGACGCTCCGCGGGCCGAATCCTGCCATTGCGGTGAGCAATCTGAACGAATTCCAAATTCGCGACACGCAAGCGTCGAATACATTCGAAGGAATGTACGAAGGAACGCTCGACAAGGTCTTGAAAAGCACCGGCCGCGAGACGTTCGATGCCGTTAAGATCCTGCAATCCGTGCAGAAACAGACCTACACGCCGGCCGGCGATGCGAAATATCCGAATGGCCGCTTTGGCCAGAGCATGCTGCAAATCGCGAGGTTGATCAAAGCGAATGTGGGTGTGGAAGTGGCCTTCGCGGACGTGGGCGGCTGGGACACGCACATCAATGAGGCCGGGCAACTGACGCGGCTGTTGGGAGAGTTCGGCAACGGCCTGGGTGCGTTTTATCAGGATCTGGGCGACCGCATGCAAGATGTGGTGGTAGTGACGATGTCGGAGTTCGGCCGCACGGCGAAAGAGAACGGCAATCGCGGGACGGATCACGGCCACGCGAACTGTATGTTTGTCATGGGCGGAGACGTGATAGGCGGCAAGGTCTACGGCAAATGGCCGGGCCTGGAGAAAGAGCAGCTCTACGAAGGGCGCGACCTGAACATCACTACGGATTTCCGGGAAGTGCTGGGCGGTTTGGTGACCCGGCACTTGGGCGCGCGTAATCTCGCGAAGGTATTCCCGAACTTCGATGCGCCGAAGTCGATGCTGCGGATTGTGGGATAACAGACGCGATCCAGTTCATCTGCCGCACTCACCGCCGGAACTCAATCCCAACACTTCGCGGTTATTAATCGCGGACGCCCTACAGGGTTGCGCCTCGCGCATTTCATCGAATTGCTTCCTGAGAACAAAAAGCTCCGCAGCCGGACCTGGCGCGGAGCTTCTTTCAAGTAACCTGCAGGATCTAAGCTCTGCTTGCCCTCTGCTTCAGAAACATTGACATGCCAATCAGTCCGCTTCCTAGCATCAATACCGTCGTTGGTTCCGGAACCGCGCTACCACCACCACCGCCGCCACCCGGCTGCGTGCTATCAATGCGCGAGATAAATACCGTTTCCGGTCCCGAATTTGCGTTACTGGCGGCCGCTGACGCGCCGATCACCAGAGACTGATTAACCAGGAACAACTGATTAGCTTGCGCCGCTTGAATAAAATCCAACTGGAAACCGAAACCGGCATTTCCAACGCCTGGGAAAGCAAGGGCAGTAAAAGCGCTGGCGGTTGAGAAAGATTTCAGCAGTGCGCCGTCGGCGCCAAACAAATTCAACGACAATTTATCCAGAGTGATCGGCTGCCCAGCCGCGGTTGAGCCTTCGTTGCCGTTAAAAATCAGTATCAAGTTTGCGAACGTATTCAAACCTGAAGGAGTAATCCCCAGGCCTAAAGCCGTATACGTATTGTTGCCGGATCCAGTCTGCTCGTTCGTGACAACACCCGGAGCCGTTCCGATCCCAAAGCACTGAGCCGAACCCGTCGCGGTGATGCCACCGGGAGCGTTGCCTACGCAACCGATTTCCGAGCCTGTATTCTGAAACGTCACGAGCGAATTCACAGCCCCCAGACCGTTTCCAGTGTTTGGAACTGTGCTGATAGGAATGAGAGTAGCGAAGGCCGAGCTAGTGCAGTGTCCGACAAATAACTGGACAGGGTGGAATGCGGTGTTTTATGCTTGGGCATGGCTTCCGCATGTGAGTTGTTGCCTCTCGAAAAGGATCAGATTCGTCAGTGGCTGGGTGCTCACGGTACGCCTCAGCAGGTAGCGTTGCGCTGTCGCATCATACTTGGCGCCGCCGAAGGGCAATCCGATGGGACGATTGCGGGGCGCTTGTCAGTCAATCGAAAGACGGTGATTCTGTGGCGCACCCGATTTTGCGAGAAGCGTCTGGACGCATTGTGGGAAATCGCGCCGGGACGGGGCCGCAAACCTACCTACAGTACCGACAAGGTTGCCGCCATCGTGGAGGCGACCTTGCAGACCAAGCCGGAAGGTATGACCCATTGGAGTTGCCGGACCATGGCGGGGAGTCAGGGAATCAGTAAGTCCACCGTAAATACGATTTGGCAAGCTCACAACCTCAAACCGCATCGTGTGGAGAACTTCAAACTCTCCCGTGACCCCAGGTTCCTGGAGAAAATGACCGATGTCATCGGGTTGTATTTAAATCCGCCGGAAAAAGCGATCGTGCTGTGCGTAGACGAGAAGAGTCAAATTCAGGCGCTGGACCGGACCCAACCCGGTCTGCCGATCAAAAAGGGCCGTTGTGGAACTATGACCCACGATTACAAGCGGAACGGCACCACAACACTCTTCGCCGCCCTGGAGATTCTGGAGGGGAAGGTGATCGGCCAATGCTATCCGCGCCACAGGAATCAGGAGTTCCTGAAATTCCTGCGAATGATCGATAAGGAGTTCCCCGGCAAGGTCCCGCTGCACCTGGTCATGGATAACTACGGGACCCATAAGCATGCAAATGTACGAGCCTGGCTCACGCGCCACCCTCGCTTTGTCCTCCATTTTGTCCCAACCAGTTCCAGTTGGCTCAACCTGGTGGAGCGCTGGTTTGGCGAATTGGACGCCAAGGCGATTCGCCGCGGGGTCTTCCGCAGCGTCGAGGAATTGAAGACATCCATCGCCGCGTTCCTGACGGCGTGGAACAAAACTCCCCGACCATATGTCTGGACTGCGACCGTTGATGCCATCACGGAAAAACTGTCACGTTGCCGCCAAACTCTGGAGAAGATTCAGCCCGGTTGCACTGGCCCACGTACCCGGAAACCGAAGCAAGGCGCGGAGAAAAAGAAGGCACCGAAATGACTGT
>JANYCV010000443.1 GCA_025360145.1 Acidobacteriaceae bacterium | reverse complement strand
GTGCCATTCCGTAGCAGTCTCGGGCAAGCCGAACGCCTCGGACCACCGCCGATTACCGGCCAGCGACCGGCGTGAATGGCTTTTACGGGGCGCGTCTTACCGCTCAAGCAGGGTAGCGAGGCTTATCGAGCGATTAGGGACGGAAACTTATACCTGTTACGGCAAAGTAGAAATGTCCCCTTTGAGCAAAGTAGAAATGTCCCCTTGACAGCCTCAGCGTTGAGGGATGCAAGAAGGACATTTACTAATGACCCCAGCCGATCGAGATCGGCTGGTGACGCTGAAGAAAGCGAAGAAGAAGCTGATTACACAGCGTGAGGCCGCCGAGGAGTTGGGGGTGAGTATACGGCAGGTGAAGAGACTGCTGTACGCCTTGAAAAAGCGCGGAGACAAAGCGGTGATCCACGGACTGCGCGGAAAGCCATCAATGCGGCGGATCGAAGAGGAGGTCGAGAAGGAAGCGGTGAAGATCCTGTCGGCGGATGTGTACCGGGGATTCGGGCCGACGTTGGCGGCGGAGTATCTGTGCAGCAAGCACGGAATCGAGGCGAGCAGGGAAACGGTCCGGCAATGGATGATGCGGGGCAAGTTATGGCGCGCCAAGACAGAGAAGGTGAAGGAGGTGCATCTCTGGCGGCCACGGCGGAGCCGCTTTGGAGAATTGGTGCAGTGGGACACCAGCGAGCACGACTGGTTGGAGGGCCGGGGAGAGAAGCTGTATCTGATCGCAATGATCGACGACGCTACCAGCCGGTTGTATGCGCGCCTCGTGCGGCACGATTCTACGGAAGAGAATATGAAGCTGGTGTGGAGTTACGTGGAGAAGTTCGGTCGCCCGCTGGCGTTCTATACGGACAAAGCGAGCCTTTTTCAGACTGCGGAGAAGCGCAAACGCGATGAACCTGGCGTGGACAAAGACGCGGTGGAAATGCCGCCGACGCAGATCGGGCGGGCGTTGCGGGAACTGGGGATCACCTGGATAGCGGCGCATTCTCCGCAGGCCAAAGGGCGGGTGGAGAGAAATTTCGGGACGGCTCAAGACCGGTTGGTGAAGGGGATGCGGGTAGCCGGGGTGAAGACGATCGAACAAGCCAACCAATATCTGGAGGAGGAGTATCTGGCGTGGTGGGAGCGCGAGCTGACGGTGGAGCCGGCCAACAGCGACGACGCCCACCGCAAGCTGGATAAGAGCCACAACCTGGCGGCATCGCTGAGCCATGTGGAGACGCGGCAGGTGCGCAACGATTACACGATACGAATCGATAGTGAGTTCTATCAGATCGAGCACTCGTCAATCGCCGCTGGGTTGCGCAAGGCAAACGTGCGGGTGGAAAAGCGGCTCGACGGCTCGATCGCTGTGCGGTTCCAAGAGCGCTACTTGACGGTGAGACTCTGTGAAGAAAAGTCTTCGCCGGTGCCGGTGGAAGCCAAGGCCCCGCCGCGCCGGCAGACCAAACGTGGCAGTGATTGGAATAAGAACTTCGATTTGAAGGACGCGCCTCCGATCTGGCGGGCGGCAAAGGGATCAGGCCGCAAACGGGACGAAGACGACTGAATGCGTGAAAGCCCACGGAAACGACTGGCTGCCAACAGGGCACCATCGCCCGGGCTAGGGAGAGGCGGGAAGCCCAAAAAAAGTCGCCGAAGATATGGCAAGTGGCGCGAGAGTCAGGGCACAAGAAAGGTGCCGCCGAGTGATTCCTATTGACAGTCCCTGCTTGCCAGAATGTAGGCATGCCTATATACTGGCCCCCATGGAACCCGCATTGACGCTGCTCTGCCTCCGGTGTGGCCATTCCTGGTTGCGCCGCAGTCTCGCTAAAATTCCGGGTACTTGCCCGCGGTGCTGCTCGCCCTACTGGAATCGCCCGCGAAAAGGAGAGTATCCGCCGAAGGCAAAACAACCGGCGCTCCACAAGACGCCTGACCCGCGACCGCTCACACGAGCCCAAGGGCTGCGGGCGGCTGCCGATGTGATTCATTCCTTGGGAGGGTACCGGAGGAAACTCGGCTACCGGACCATTCAGAACGACCTGAATTTCGTTTGTGAAGTGCTGCAACGCGCCTCCGAAGGAGAAATCGACAACATTGCAAGGCCGAGGGAGTAACGGGCAATGCAACGATGCGTTTTAAAGGCATGGCGGAATCTTTCGTCCCGATGTAATCTCCAAACCAGAACGAAGTGGAAAACAGAACCGCCAAAACCTGGGGCCGGAGTGCCGCCTCCCGTTGGCCGGCATCCGGGCCCAGTCCAAGAACGCGACGGAAGGAGCGCGCTCAACCCATCGTCCACGATGAGTTCCGGCCGGCTATTCCTTGATCGGGTTGGTCGCCACCAGAGCCCGTCTCCGCTTCACCGGCAGGCTCAGACTAACATGCAATTTCCGGAAGCCTTGGAAAAGGGGACATTTCTACTTTGCGGGGAAGGGGGACATTTCTACTTTGCGGCGACA
>JANYCV010000412.1 GCA_025360145.1 Acidobacteriaceae bacterium | reverse complement strand
GTCGGTGCGCCGGTCAGGCTGTCCGGAAACACTTTGTAGTTTCCGAGATACGCTCCAGGCGCTACCCCCGTGATAGTCGCCAGCGGACCTGCATTCGTCAGCCCCGCTGCGATCATTGCCACGCCGGTACCGTGCCCTTTGCGATCGTCCGCCGGGCTGCCCAGCAGCGAGGTGCCGTCATAGCTCCGAGCCACAATGATCTTGCTGTTGGTGAACTTCAGATCGGTATCTTTGTTCGCGCGCGGAAATCCGTCCAATGCGGGAAGCCCGGAGTTCTGAAACGCCGGATGGCCCGAATCGATCCCTGTATCGATGATCCCGATCTTGATTCCAAGGCCCGCATTGGACATGCCGCCGATTTGCCCCCAGGCATCTGTAACTCTTTGAAGCCCAAGGGCATGATCGAGTAACAGCTTGTATGTCTTTTCCTGGTAAACCCGTGCAATTCCAGCGAGCCCGGCAACCTCGGCGGCGCGTCGCGGAGTCATCTGGACAAACAGCGCGTTCGCTACCGTGTCGACACTTCCGGAAACCTTCGTATCCGCCTGTTCGATCCTGGCGCGGAGCCGGCCCTGTTCCTGGCGAATCGCCGCGCGCCGTCCCGTTTTTACCGCGGTAATCGCAGCCGGATCCCCTGTGAGTTCCACGATGTACCGCCCAGGCAATACCTGCCCGGCGGCAATCGCCAAACTGAACAAGCCTACCAGGGGTAATAGGAGATATTTACGCTTCACTACAGCACCAACCTATTGAATCGGCAAATTTGTGGTCTTGGACGCAACGCCACCCGTCGTAATCACCACCGGCTGGATCCCGGACGGCGCATCCGCCGGTATTACGATATTCAACTGATATAGTCCCACATTGAACGGAGCAAGCCCGCTAAACAGTACATCGGCAGGCTTGCCCGCAACCGTTACGGTAGGAAGAACCCTGGTACGGGCCAAAGGTTGTGCCGGAGCAACTTCGCCACTGGCCGGGGTGTTGTCGACAGGCCCCATTCCATTCACATAGATCTGGACAGGCCGCCCCTTTTTTGCCGGATTCCCGCTGCTCAACAAAGCGAAATTTTCATCCAGCGCCGCCGCCAGCAGTCGCCCGCTCGCGGCGTCGGTATACTCAAATGCCGCAGGCGCATAATCGTTGATTGGGACCGTGTAGACCGCGCTCGAAGAATCGCCAATGCTCACCTTCATGGATGCGCTCGTCAGGCCTTGTAATTCCCATGGAATCTGAACGTTCACCTGTCCGTCACTGACGAAGTGAAGCCGCGCCGGTACGCTGATCTTCTTTGCCTGGACATCGAAACTCACACTCACCCCCGCCAGCGACACCGGCAGATAAGGGGTGTTCGCAACCCTGGTGGATTCGCTAAGCCCCTTTCCATAAATAGAGATATAGGATCCAGGCGCCAGCCCCTGGCCCACCTGAAGACTCGCCGCGTTAACCACCGCGCTGGTCAGGGTCGGAGGCTTCTCGATAACCGGCTTCAATCGCGCCGTACCATCGAAATAGACGGTGAATCCGGCTGCGGTCGCGGTGAACTCCTGGTCTCCAATCTGCTGGCCAACAAGGGCCTTAGCTTGTGCGATGCCAAGCTCGTCCGTCTTCTCGGTTGCAATTCCACCCGTAAGCGTCCCGCCGCCCAGGGTGGATTGAAACTTCACCGGAACCTGCCCCACCGGAACGCCATACTGATCTACCACCTTGAACGTCAACGTCACGCGTGCGCCCACATCACGAACAAACCCATCGCCGGTCAGCGTCAGGTAAGAATACGGGACGCCGTCTCCAACCAGATATAGGTAGGGAACGTGCAACGGCACAGCGCCGCCCAGCACGGTAACCACTCCTTCATACGACCCCGGCTGTGGCTTGGTCCCGGTCAACCGCACCGTCACCCGAGCCGACTGTCCAGCCGCAATCGAGAGATTCGAAACGCTCAATGCCACCTTCGCGTTGGAGTCAGTGTCCCGAGGTTGCACGGCGAGAGTCAACGCGAGCGCCGTGCTTCCGGTGTTACGTATGGTCAGCGTCTGGCTAGGCAAAGTCGCGGCAACGATGCCGAACGACAAAGTGGACGGCTCCACCGTTACGTTCGTTTTTACCGCCGCCCCCGCATCCAGCTTCCCTGCCCCCATGCCGGTGATCCGCGCTGCAATCAACTTGTTATTCGCGTCGTAATCGTCCACTTTTTCGCTGGCGGTATTCACCACGGCCGACTTAATCTGGCCAGGAGTGAAGCCCGGGTTCCGCTGTTTCACCAACGCCGCCGCCCCCGCCACTAAAGGCGCCGAAAAGCTGGTCCCCTGCGCCGCCGTGTAGCCGGACGGATCATACATCTCGCCATTCGGATCATATTTCTGAGTGGCGACATACAACCCGGTTCCCACAGCCACCAGCTCCGGCTTAATCGCCGACTCTCCAATTGACGGCCCATGCGAAGAGAAGAAGGCCACCACGTCGTAGTCCGGATCGTTTACAGCAACCAGTCCCGGGTCCAGCGTGACAATCGGGTCCGGCCTCGACGCCACCAATTTTTTCAGCGCCACCCCATCCGTGTTGCCAACCAGCACCGCAGGGATGCCGGTATTCTCCATGCCCGTCATCCGGAAGAGCGCATTCTGGTTTTCCGGTTGATAGATGATGACGCCCAACGCCCCGGCCTTTTGGGCGTAGTTGACTTTCCGATCCCGCAGGCAATCCCCCCTCAGGATGAGAGCGATCGCTCCGTTCAGCGAGCCGTTGGTCAGCGGAGCGCAAGCGAGCCCGTTGTCGCCCAGCTTCGAAACATCGCGCAGTGGCGCCGTCAACTTGCCGCTGGCCGGTTTTGGGCCGTTGCCGAACAACGCGTTGATGCGCGCTAACGTGGTGGGCGCACTCACTGTGACGCTCTGGAAGAAATCGTGGGTGTTACCGGTGGCACCGACGGTAATAGCCGCCGGTGCGGTCCCAGGCGAATGGATGCTATTGAGCGAAGGAGGTTTGGGCCCCAAATCGCCGTCGTTTCCGGCCGAGAGCACCACCGTCATCCCGACACGTACCGCGTTATTAACCGCCGCGTTGTAGACATCCACATCGTCGCCACACAAAGACGCTACATTGTTTGGCCCGCATAGAGCCGCACTGCCCAGCGAAATTGTCACGATGTCCATTCCGTCAGTCGCGGCGTCGTCCATAGCCAGCATCACCACGTCTTCAAAAGTGCCGTCGTTGACGCCGGGCGATCCGAACACCTTATAGTTACCCAGAAACGCCTTCGGCGCTACGCCGGTGATGGTCCCAGCCGGACCAGTGTTGGGCCCCCCTGCAGCCACCATCGCCACTGCCGTTCCATGACCCATGCGGTCCCGTGGTGAGAAATCGTCCGGCCGCGTATCGAGCGGATCGTCTCCGAATTCCCGCGACAGTTTCTCCACGTAGCTCCGCGCTACGATGATCTTCTTATTCGTGTATGCGCAGTCGCCGCTGGAAGTTCGGCACTTGGGGAATCCGGCGGGAACCGGCAGCGAACCGTCCTGAAAGGCGGGGTGCGTCTGATCGATCCCGCTATCGATCACCCCGATCTTCACGCCCGTTCCTGCGTTCTGTGCCCCGCCGATCGCGTTCCACGCCGCCAGCACGTTCATCAGGTCCAGCGCGGTGAACAGGTGGCGCTTGAACTTTCTCATTTCGCGAACGGCCGTTACGCCTGGGAGATATCGCAGCGCGGCCGCTTCTTCTTCG
>JANYCV010000450.1 GCA_025360145.1 Acidobacteriaceae bacterium | reverse complement strand
CACCACCTTCGGGCGCGCGGCAATTCCGGTGCAACTTCCCATCGGTTCGGAGAAAAACTTTATCGGCGTGGTGGATCTGGTGACGATGAAGAGCTACACCTATACATTGGACGGCGACGGCAAGGGAAAGGAAGGCGAGATACCAGCCGATATGCAGGAAGCGGCGAAGGCCGGTCATGAAGCCTTAGTGGAAATGGTGGCCGAGGATGACGACGCGCTGATGGCCGAGTTCTTTGAGATGGGGACGCTGCCGGTGGAGCACATCATTGAGGGGATGGAGAGGGAGATTCGTCACCGGAAGCTCTTTCCGGTTCTCTGCACGTCCGCCTATCACAACATCGGAAGCGATCTGCTGATGAATTTTCTGATTGAGCACTTCCCCGCCCCAACCGAGCACGCGCCGCTTACAGGCAAGTCCGGAACCGGCGAATCTATCACGCGCGAGGTGAAGGATTCCGCGCCGCTGTCCGCCTACGTATTCAAGACCGTAGCCGATCCCTTCGCCGGAAGGGTTTCGTACTTCAAGGTCTGTTCCGGGGTATTGAAGAATGACGAACACCTGGTGGACTCGCGGACGGGTGGCGACGAAAGACTGTCGCATGTGGGAGTGTTGATGGGGAAATCCATTCAGCAGGTTCCGGAGTTACACGCGGGCGATCTGGGAGCCGTAGCGAAGCTGAGAGATGCGCTGACCGGCGATACGTTATTCGCGAAGAATTCGCCCATCAGCTACCCGCCGGTGGAAATGCCCGAGCCGTCCATCGCTTACGCCATTGAAGCGAAATCCCGGAATGATGAGGACCGGATGGGCAACGCGCTGCACAAGATTCTGGAAGAAGACCAGTCGCTGCGCTTTTACCGCGATCCGCAGACGAAGGAGTTCCTGCTTGCCGGCAGCGGTCAGCAGCATGTGGAGATTATTGTCAGCCGGCTAAAGAAGCGCTATGGGGTGGACGTGGCGCTGCATGCACCGAAGATTCCGTATCGCGAGACGGTTCGCGGGAAGGCGGAGGTGCAGGGCCGGCATAAAAAGCAGACCGGCGGGCATGGCCAGTTCGGCGATTGCTGGATCCGGATAGAGCCCCTGCCTCGCGGAGGCAAGTTCGAGTTCGCGAACGCAGTTTTCGGAGGAGCGATTCCGAAGAACTTTATTCCGGCGATCGAAAAAGGAATACTGGAAAGCGCCGCCAATGGATTCCTGGCCGGATTTCCGGTGGTGGACTTCAAGGTAACGGTGATCGACGGTTCGTATCATGACGTAGACTCGTCGGAAATGGCGTTCAAGCTGGCGGCACGCAAGGCATTCAAACTGGCGATGCAGAATGCCAAGCCGAGTTTGCTGGAGCCGGTGATGACGGTGGAAATTCAGGCGCCGGTGGAGTACGCCGGAGACCTCATGGGGGATATGAACGGCCGGCGGGGCCGGATTGCCGGGATGGATTCGAGGGACGGAACGCAGATGATCCGCGCCTTGGTACCGATGTCGGAGATGCTGAACTATCAAAATGACCTGATCTCCATGACGCAGGGGCGCGCGTCATTTCATATGGAATTCGATCACTACGATTATGTTCCGTCGCTTCAGGCCGAAAAAATAATTGCGGCGGCTAAGGCTGCGCGCTCGGGTGAAGACGAAGAAGAAGAGTAACAGGGAGCACGGGGATGGGGTCCGTGATACGCGGACCCCACATGGTTCAGTATGATTTTCCTGCCGCTCACCCCTCTTTTGTGTCGTCTCGACTCAGGTCTGTGGCATCTTGACCCATGGTCTCAAATGGGTTACAGTGTTAGCTCAGACGTACTCAAATCTTCTAAGTCATGCTAAAAGGCGAGAATGATCTTACGCCATAAGTCTAGTATTGTGTGCTCATCGTTATTAGCTTTAGTATCAATAGGTTGCACCAGCAGTAAGCCGCAGCGGTTTGCGATGGCATTTCTTCCGCCGGCGCCGAAACAGTCGATGACTGTCCTGCCTCTGTCGGATGCACCGCCGCTCCAAACGAATATTTTCCTTTCGCAGACTCCTCCCTTCCTGAATTTTCCAATCCACTCGATTGACCGTCCGTCCGCCGCAAGTTTAAGAATTCAAAGGGCCGAAGATCGATATCAAGCCGGGAAGGAACTTTACCAGGCAGGCGACGCGGATGGCGCACGCCGGGAGTTCGACCGCGCCGTGGATATCCTATTAAGTGCGGCCGAGACGATGCCAGAGCGCAACAAAGTGGAAAAGCGGCTGGAAGGGATGATTGCCTCTATTCATCGCTACGATGTGAACGGTCTGGGGGCCGGTGATCTTTCGAGCCAGCCTGGCTATGACAAGGCACCGCTCGAAGACATCCTGGAGATGACGTTCCCTGTGGATCCGAACTTGAAGCCGAAAGTCAGCGAACAGGTTCAACTTACCTCCTCTCAACTGCCCCTGCACGTAAATGATGCCGTCCTCAGTTACATCCACTTCTTTTCAGGCGATCGCGGACACCGGACGCTGGTTGCGGGACTGAAGCGGTCTGGAAAGTACCGTCCTTTGATTGCGCGGATTCTGGCTGAAGAGGGCGTCCCGCAGGAATTGATTTATCTGGCTCAAGCGGAGTCGGGCTTCTTCCCGCGTGCGGTGTCAAACAAAGCCGCCACCGGAATGTGGCAGTTTGTGCAGTGGCGCGGTCGCGAGTACGGATTGAATCAGACGTCTTTTATCGACGACCGCCTGGATCCGGAGAAGGCAACGCGCTCGGCAGCCCGTCATCTCCGTGACCTGTACCATAGGTTCGGGGATTGGTACCTGGCGATTGCCGCCTACAACTGTGGGCCGGGGAATGTCGAGAAAGCTGTTGAGCGAACCGGCTACGCGGACTTCTGGCAGCTTCGCAGCCGCAATGCCATTCCGAAGGAAACCACCAATTACGTTCCGATCATTTTGGCGATGACGATCATGGCCAAGAATCCGAAAGACTACGGGATCGAAAATCTGGAACTAGACCAGCCGCTCGAATACGAAACCACCAAACTGACGGTTCCCACTCACATGACGCTGGTGTCCGATGTGGCCGAACGTCCCGTGTCCGAAATCCGGGAGTTGAATCCGGCACTGTTGAGCAACATTGCGCCGGCTGGATACGAATTGCACATTCCAAAAGGAAGCACGCTTCAGGTGGTCGCCGGACTTGCGGCAGTTCCTGAAACGCGGCGAGCCTCGTGGCGGGTGCATCGGATTGGCCAAGGCGAAACTTTGGCTTCTATCGCGAAACAATACAACACCCCGGTTAGCAGCATCACTTCGGCGAACAACGCGTCGAGTGCTGGCATCGGCGATGTCCTTGTTATTCCGGCGGCGATGCAGGAATTGAAAAGCCGGCTGGGGGTTGGCAAACGGACCGCGCCGTTACGCAGTAAGACGGTGGTGGCGCAACGGTCGAACGGAAAGAAGCAAGGAAGGCGGACAGTATCCGCCTCGCGTACTACTTTGAAGCCCGTCCAGCGCAAAGCAACGGCCGGGGTAGTGCAGCGCGCAAGTCTCAGATAAACGGTTTCCGATCGCTTGATTCGACCAGGAACGGAGAAAAAGCACCGAAACCCGAAACGGAATCGGTGCTTTTTGTTTTTTGTTCTTGCCTTCGAAATAAATCGGGTTATGCTAGGGTTTGTAAATAGCCGAAGGAGGCCTTTTGCATGTACCGCCCGCGATTAGCTTTTCGCGAAGACGACAATGAACTCGATGACTTCGATTACGATGATGAACACGTCGAACTGGAGTCAGAGATTGGAGAATACCGCTCCGAGGATGAGGATGAAGATATGGACGAAGTAGAAACGATCGACAACACTCCGCCAGAACCAGCTTCGGCGGCGATTCAAAAAGCGCCGGAAGACAGTCCGGCTGGTGCTGGCACTGCTTCCGCTGCAGCAGCGCCGGCACCACCTGAACCGGCGACTGCGGCTCCGAAGAAATCCATCAAGACAACAGCCGTGAAGGGATCTGGAAAAGCTCCTGCGAAGAAGGCTCCTGCTAAGAACGCAGCTCAGAAGGCCCTAGCCACGAAGGCTCCGGCGAAAAAGGCTCCTGCTAAGAACGCAGTTAAGAAGGCCCCAGCCACGAAGGCTCCGGCGAAAAAGAGTCCGGCAACAAAGACACCGGCTAGGAAGGCAATCGTGAAGACAGCAACCAAGAAATCGGCGGCCAAGACGGCAGCGAAAGCAGTTCCTGCGAAGAAGGCTCCGGCCAAGAAAGTCGCAGTGAAGAAAGTAGCGGCCAAGACCGTCGCCAAAAAGGTGGCGCCCAAGACTGCCGTGAAAGCCCCGGTGAAGAAGGCTCCGGTGAAGGCCGCACCGGCGAAAAGTGCGCCCGTGAAGAAGACGGCCGCCAAGCCCGCCAAAAAGAAGTAATCGATTCTCAAGAAATACTACAGGCACGAAGGCGTCCTGCAATGGGGAGCGCTTTCGTGCCTGTTCTGCTTTCTGGCGTACCTATCGTGCGACGCCTATCTTGCGATGACGGTGCGGCAGCGTTCAAACAGTTGCAGCAAGGAATCGGCGTACTCTTCCGATGTCCTGCCGCCTTTGCCGCCGTAGCCGGTGGTTGTGCTTCCCTTGCCGTAGCCTGTGGTCACGGCAATAAACTTCATCAGATCCAAGGCAACCTCATCTTTGCTGCGCCCTGGTGGTTGCGGCGCGGTGTTTTCATCAGCCATAGTCGATTCTTCCTCCAGATTAGAATAATCTCTTAGGTTACTCTACCGATGCCCGTCAATGCCCGGAAGCTGATTCGAAAAATGCGAGGCGGGGCACAGTCGCACCTCATTGAGGCCGATGACGGCCGTTTCTACGTCGTGAAATTTCAGAACAATCCCCAACACCGGCGGATCCTGGTGAATGAATGGATCGCCTCGCGGTTTCTGGAATACCTGCAGATCGCAGTGCCCGCGACCGCCATCGTAAAGCTTTCGGAAGAGTTTCTGGCGGAGAACCCGGAGGTGTATATCCAACTCGGCACCAAGCGATCTCCGGTTGCTACGGGCTGGCATTTCGGATCGCGATTCCCCGGCGACCCGGCCACAGTGGCGGTGTACGACTTCGTGCCGGACTCACTGCTGTCGAAGGTGGAGAACCTCAACGAATTTCTCGGTATCCTGGTTTTCGACAAATGGACGGCGAATGCCGACGCACGGCAATCCATCTTTCTGCGCGCCCGGTTGCGGGAATTCGCGCGCGCCTCTTCCGATCATCCGTCGCGGACCGGCTTTGTTGCTCTGATGATGGACCACGGTTATATCTTCAACGGGCCGCATTGGGACTACCCGGATTCGCCGTTACAGGGGTTGTATTTCAGGCCAATGGTGTATGAGAAAGTCCTGGGGTGGGAGAGCTTCCAGCCATGGCTCGACCGGGTGATTCATTTTCCTGAAAGCGTGGTGGACGACGCTTATCGCAGCATTCCGCCGGAATGGGTGCGCGGCGACGAAGAGGCACTGGAGGGCATGTTGGAGAACCTGATGCGGCGGCGGAAGCGAGTGGCGGATTTGATCAAAGGTTGTTCGGAAGGCCGCGTGAGACCGTTTCCAAACTGGAAGTGATGCCGGCGGTGATGCGGGCTGCGGTGGCGGGTGCGGCAAGAATTCCGTTGCGATAGTGCCCGTAGGCTAACCAATAGCGGGTTGCGGCGAGACGTCCGATGGACGGTTCGGGGGCGTCGATACCGGGGCGGAGACCAGTCCACGAACGAACCGGGGTCAGGCCTTTGAGCGGCGGATAGAGGGCTTCTGCGCGACCGCGAAGCTGATCCACTATAGCTGCGTCGACGGACGTATCGAAGCCCTTGAGTTCAGTGGTGGATCCCGCAACGGTGAATCCATTTCCGCGCTGCAGCAGGTAAGTGTGGCCGCAGCGGCGGATTGGTCCAAAGCTGCCCTGCAAAAGATCGTAGCCGATAAGGTGGCCTTTGACCGGGAATGATTTTGGGATGCCCGCTGGAGCGCCAACGATCGAACTGGTCCATGCGCCCGCTGCAAGAACGATTGCCGCCGCGTCGAGGGCATCCAGGCGACCTACGGGCGATTCTTCGAGGATCTCAACACTGAGCGTTAAGCAGGCGAGGCGGAGCGCACTGAGCACGCCTATCGGGTCCACAATGGCATCGTCCGGATAAAACAGCGAATGGTCTCCGCGCACTTCAGAGCGAACACCCATCGCTGCCTGCGCCCGTGCGCGGGCTTGCAGCGCGATCCACCCGTTCCCGCTAGCCGCGGTTTCGATGGCTCCGCATTGGTGATAGTCGATCTGGATGCCTGTCGCACTCGAAAGTTCACCCACGAAATCCGGATAGAGCCGCAGGCTTTCGACCAGTAGATCGCCGAACGCCGAAGGCCCGTCTACCTCTCCGCCGGGCGCCAACATCCCCGCACCCGCGCTGCTGGCCTGGCAGCCCATCCGGCCCGCTTCACGCAACTGAACTCTCAATCCGTGCTGCGCTAGCCGCCACGCGATGGAAGATCCGATAATGCCGGCGCCCACCACAATCACATCTGGTTGTTGGAATCTCATTCCTCGCTACCATCGTATCCGTTAGAATGTTGGGAGCTATGCACCGCTATATTCTTCATAACGACTCCATCCGCGACGCGAACGAGAAAGTGCTTTCCGCCGGCCAGGTTGGGTTTCTGAACGGCTGGGGCGTCTTCAGCACCATCCGTGTCGCCCAGGGAGTGCTGTTCGAATATGAACGGCATTTCGCGCGCATGAAGCGCGATGCGCAATTAATGCGAGTTCCCTTCCCTGGAGATCCGGATTCGCTTGAACAGCGGCTACTGCGGTTGGTGGAACGAAACGAAGCCAAGCATTCGACGTTGCGGGTAGCGGTAGTGCGAAATCGCGGCGGCCTCTTCGAAGGGCCGGATCTGGAGACGGATTTCGACGTTCTGGCATTTACCACCGGCCTGAACAACTGGGGCAGCGGCGTTCGATTAAGCGTGGTTCCTCAGGGACGCCATGCCGGATCGCGCTTTGCAGGCGTGAAGTTTACGTCATGGTCGATGAATCTGGCGTTCCATGAAGAGGCGCACGAACGAGGGTTCGACGAAGTGGTTCTGCTGAATGAGCGAGGCGAAGTAAGCGAATGCACGTCGGCGAATATTTTTATCGCCGAGGGCAGCAATGTCTGGACACCGCCGCTCGATTCCGGCTGTCTGTCTGGGGTGACGCGCGATCTACTGCTGAGCGAGATCCGGGTCCCTGGGATTCGAGTAGACGAGAAGACGCTGACGTTGAACGATCTGGAGGCGGCCGACGAGGTCTTTATCACGTCGACTACGCGCGATCTTTTGCCGGTGCTGAGTGTCGAAGGCATTCGGATTCGCCGGCAGGGAAATTGCCGCGATGCGTTGCAGGCGGCGTTCTCCCAACATATCGAAGATTATGTTTGCTCGCACGCGAGTGCGTGATCTGACGTCAGAAGTAAACTTTGACCGCCGGTCCCGTTGGCCATTGCATTCGCCGAAGTACCACCACGTTTGTGGCGTGGAACGCTTCCATGCGGAATTGCAGGAAACGCTGTCCTTCGCCTTCCGGGGATAACAATTGGTTCGTTTGTAAGCGATGCCGTTCCGCGCTGTGGAACAATGCCGGCAGCACTCCGCGCCGGGCCGATAATCTTCGAATCCTTGGATTTCCGGCTGTCTCCCGCGCATCCGAGGGATTTACACTCTGTTTCCAATAGCGAAACGACTCGGAATCTACGTCAGCAAACGCGGGCCCAGGTTGTTCTCACCGTGTACGTCGGTGAGCCGGAAATCGCGCCCCTGGTAGAAGTACGTCAGGCGCTTGTGATCCATGCCCAGAAGATGCAGGATGCTGGCGTGCAGGTCGTGCATGGTCACTTTGTCTTCCTGTGCACGGAGGCCAATATCGTCGGTTGCGCCGATGACGCGGCCGCCTTTCGAGCCGCCACCCGCCAGCCACACGCTGAAGCCGTAGGGATTGTGATCCCGTCCGTTGCGATTGCCGCCGCCCCCTTCCGCGCCATCCGTGAACGGCGTGCGCCCAAAGTCGCCGCCCCACAAGACTACCGTGGACTCAAGCAGTCCGCGCGATTTAAGATCGGCCAGCAAGCCTGCAATCGGCTTGTCGACCTTCGCAGCCATGAACTGATGGTTCTGGTCGCATTCGTTGTGGCCATCCCAACCAACTTCACTGCCCTTCTTGCCTCCGGAATACAACTGCACAAAGCGGACGCCGCTCTCAACCAACCGGCGGGCCATCAGACACTGCGTGCCGAATTCAGCCGTCATTGCCTGATCCAGGCCGTAGAGCTTCCTGGTTGCCGCCGATTCCTTAGAGATGTCCGCAACGCTCGGCACGGACATCTGCATCTTGAACGCCAGTTCATAAGAAGCAATCCGCGCGGCGAGTTCGGTGTCATCGGCTCGAGGCGCGCGGTGCTGTTCGTTTAAATCCCGCAGCAGGCCGAACATGCGTTTCTGTTCGTTCTCGCTCAGACCGGCGGGGCGATTCACATTCAGAATCGGCGGGCCTTCGGTGCGCAGCACAGTGCCCTGGTAGGCCGCCGGCAGGAATCCAGAGCCGTATGCGGGCGTTCCCTCTTTGATACCGCCGTCCAGCATAACGACGTACGCCGGCAGGTTGTCGGTCTCACTACCGAGACCGTACACAACCCACGAGCCGACACTCGGACGGCCGACGCGCGGCCAGCCCGTGTTCATCCAGCTCTGCCCGGTGACGTGCGTGAAACCGTCGTGATAGCAGGAGCGGATCACGGTGAGGTCGTCAGCATGTTGCGCGGTGTGTTCAAAAAGGTCTGAGATTTCCAGGCCCGACTGGCCGCGCTTCTTGAACACGCGCGGTGAGGCCATCAACGGCACACGATCCATGCGGGTGAATTGGAAATCGGCTTTGCCGAAACTCGGCGGCGCAGGCTGTCCGTGCAGTTTCACTAGCGCCGGTTTCGGATCGAAGGTATCGATGTGGCTCGGGCCGCCGTGCATAAATAGGAAAATGACGGCTTTGCCCTTGGCGGCAAAATGCGGCTTCCTTGCCGCCAGCGGATTGGCGAGCGTCGCCCCCGGCAGCAGGGAGGACGCGGCGAGCGCGCCGAAACCAAGTGCACTCTGCGCAAGAAACTGGCGGCGGTCCGTGGCTACAGTGGTGTGCTTAGTCGACATAGAGAAACTCATTCATGTTGAGGACTACCAGCGCGAGTCTATCGAGGCTGGAATTGGAGAGGAACAATTTGGCTTTCGTCAGTTCCCCGGCGGAGGGGCTCCGGCCCAGGGTTATACGCCAGAGCGTGTTGACGGGGTCCGGCTGTTTTTCCGCGCGTGCGGCAAGCTGGCGGGATTGCGCGGACATGAACTCGCTGTTCATCAGCGTCAGAGCCTGCGGGGCCACGGTGGTTGAGTCACGGCGGGAACAACTTTGAGACGGATCCGGCGAATCGAACGTGCTGAACATCGGATACGGGAACGATCGCTTGACATAAAGATACACGCTGCGGCGCACGTGCTCGGCAGGATCAAGCGATTCGGGCCACTGGCTCTTGGCCCAAAGTCCAGCCGACTCCTCTTTCGTCAATGGCGGGATGGCCGGACGGCCGCCCATTTTGAGGTTCAATGTTCCACTGACTGCGAGCACGGAATCGCGCAGCGTCTCCGAATCCAGACGCTGGCGGTTGAAGCGCCAAAGGTAGCGGTTTGTAGCATCGGTTCTTGCATTCAATTCGTCCGGCCCGCCCGACCGCTGATAGGTGTCCGAGAGAAGGATCTTGCGGTGAAGCTTTTTGATGGACCAGCCATCGGCGACGAATCCCGCGGCGAGCGAGTCCAGCAATTCGGGATGGGTGGGCTCTTCGCCCTGGCGGCCGAAATCGTTCGGCGTGCCTACCAGTCCCCGGCCAAAATGCCAGTGCCAGACGCGGTTCACGAAGACGCGCGCCGTAAGCGGATGATCGGGTTGCGTGAGCCAGGCCGCGAGCGCCTTGCGGCGCGTGAGCGGATTCTCATCAATGGTGACCCCCGAGGCAATCACTGCGGGAACAGCCGGTCCGATCTTGTCGCCCTTCACTCGCCAGTCGCCGCGGCTGGTCAAATGCACATCGGGAACCGGCTCCGCGTGGCTAAGAACGGTCGCGGTCTGCAGGACCGGATTTGCTTTGAGCGACGCTTGACCCAGTTCATGAATCAGCCGTTCGCGCTCCGCGGTCTCCGCGGCGGTGTAGGAGATATCGGGCTCCTTGCCTTGCGCATTTTCCTGAAGGCCGGCCTCTGTCATGGCTTTTTCCAATTGCGCGGCCAGCGCCGTCTGATCCGGTGTGCGCTTGGCGCTGGGGATGGCCTGGGCGTCGAGAATATCTTTCGAAAAACGCGCACGAACGCGATCCACCACGCGCTGCCTGGCGGTCTTTTCAATCTTGTGAATGGCTGCTTTCAGGTCTTCGACGCGCAGGTAACCGGGATAGCCGGACTTGAAGCCGAAGATGGAAAACTGCGTGACGGCGGGCACTTCCCGCTCCTCGCTGGCGGCGAAGATGGCCATCATGGCGTGATAGTCGCGGCGCGTGATGGGGTCGAACTTGTGATCGTGGCAGCGCGAGCAGCCGAGCGATACGCCCAGAAAAGCGTCGCCCGTGGTATCCACCACATCGGTCAGCCATTCGTAGCGGATCTGGTCGCCCTGCAGCGCGGCTTCGTGGTAGACGGGTCCGATCGTATAGACGCCGGTCGCGATTTTGGCGGCAAGGTGATCGAGCTTTTCCTTCGAAGGATCGAAGCCGCCGGTAAGATCGAGGTTATCGGGCCAGAGTTCATCGCCGGCGATCTGTTCCTCTACGAAGCGGTTGTACGGCTTGTCTTCGTTCAGCGATGAGATGACGTAATCCCGGTAGCGCCAGGCGTTCGGGAAATAGATGTCGGTTTCAAAGCCGCCGGTGTCGGCATATCGGATTACATCCAGCCAATGGCGTCCCCAGCGTTCGCCGTAACGCGGCGAAGCCAGCAGCCGGTCGACTAGCTTGGGCCAAGCCTCGGGATCCTTGCCGTTGACGAACTGTTCGATCTCTTCGGATGGAGCGGGCAAGCCGTGAAGATCGAAATAGAGGCGCCTGATCAATGTGCGTTTGTCTGCTTTGAGAAGCGGACGCAGACCCTTTTCGCTGAGTTTCGCATTCACGAATGCGTCAATGGATTTCGATTCGGCCGGCTTGAGTTTCTTAAATGACCACCAACTGGGCCCGGCCTGGTTGTTCGCGTCCTGCCAAGGTGCGCCGTCCTCTATCCATTTACGAATCACTTCGACTTCCTGCGCGGAGATCGACTTCTTGCCGGGCGGCATTTGCAGATCGCCGGCCTTGGCAACGGCTTTCAGCAGCAGGCTTCCGCCAGGGTTTCCCGGTTCAAGGGCCGCACCGCGTGTTCCGCCCTTCAATGTGCCTTCGCGCGTTCGCAGGTCGAGGCCGGACATCCGCGAAACACCATGGCAGCCGGCGCAATTTTTCTCGAGAATCTGGGGAGCGGTTTGAGCGTTGAGCGTCACCGAAGCAAGCAGGCAGAGAATCCCCATCCGCGAACAAGCGCCATTCTTTTTCGTCGGCATTATCCATCATTAGACTAAAACTGGCTTCCTTGGACAAGCCCCTTACGGGTAAACTAGATTGGACAAGCAGCTATGTTGACGATTTATTGCCCGGAGTGTAATTCGCGAAATGTACGCTCTTCTCTTTCGAGAACATTGAGCGAGCGTATGATGAAGGCTCTGGGCGTGTTTCAACTTCGTTGTAAGGATTGCGATGCGAGGTTTACCGGCCAGATCTGGGATCCGCGAAACGCATTCTATGCGCGCTGCCCGCGCTGTTACCGGCTGGACCTGAGCACTTGGTCCATCGATTATTACCGTGCTCCCGCGCGATGGTTATTGTCTCTAAAGTTAGGAGCGAAGGCACATCGCTGCGAGTATTGCCGCCATAACTTCGTCAGCTTCCGCCCATGTAAAATCAAGTTCACAGGCCGAAAGCGGAATCCGGAGGCAGTTCCCGCCGAGCCCGCGAAAACGACTACCGATTCCAAGCCATGAATACTCGTAGACATTTTCTATTTTCGTCCGTTCCGGCACTCACGCTACTTGGGGCCGAAGCGAAGCCCAGTGGAAGTTTTCAGCTGAAACTGCGTAGCCGCGTCGAAGCTTTCAAAGGGAGCGGCGCGTGGAATGAAGTCCATTTCAGCGAGCCGATTCCCGTGAAGGAAACAGCGTTGATTATCTGCGATATGTGGGACAATCACTGGTGCTCCGGGGCAGCGCGCCGGGTAACGCTACTGGCGCCGAAGATTAACGCGACCGTTGAGATTGCCCGTAAAAGAGGAATACGGATTATCCATGCGCCGTCGGAAACGATGAGTTTCTATAAGGACGCTCCGCAGCGCCAGGCGATGTTGCAGGTCCAGAAAGTAGAACCGCCGCCGGGGATCGAGCTTCCGTCGCCGCCGCTTCCCATCGATGATTCCAGCGGCGGGTGCGACACCACCGCCGACAAGTTTTTCAAAGCCTGGAGCCGGCAGATCGCCACAATCCGCGTGGCGGACAACGACGTGATCTCCGATAACGGGCCGGACGTCTATAGTCTGCTGGAGCGGGATGGAATCAAAAATCTGCTGGTGATGGGCGTCCACACAAATATGTGCATCCTGAATCGCACGTTCGCCATCAAGCAGATGACGCGCTGGGGCATTCGATGCATTCTTGTCCGCGATCTCACGGACGCCATGTACAATCCGGGCGACCGGCCGTTTGTATCGCATGACCAAGGCACCGGGCAGGTGATCCAGCACATCGAGAAATACTGGTGCCCCACCACGCTGAGCGCCGATCTGGTTGCGTCGCTAAATCGCTAATCTGCTAGAATTGAAATGCCTAACTCAGCCATTGAGGCGGGGGACCCAAGTGATTGGGGCGCAGTTCACACATTGAGTGAACGGGGTACTTTTAAGCCCTAGCCCGTCAGCTAACCTCGCAGGCTAATTTGAAAGGCGTTTTCTTGTACCCAGGGAAACGATAAAAGGAGCCTGTTCTTGAAAAGTTTATCGAGCTCTGCCACCACCAAAGTGGTTGTGGCGAGCACTGTCATGCTGTCCTTCATTTCGTTTTGGAGGGCCAGCGCGATCGTCCTCAGCGATCTGGCATCGTCCGCTTTCTACGCCGGCGGCATCGCTGAGAAGGCAATCGGAAGAAGTGCGCCGTGGTTCATCCTGGGCGTGATGTTTTTCAGTTTTGCCGTGCGATCTATTTACCTGGAGAGCAGCGGCATGTTTGTTCGCGGCGGCGTCTACGTCGTCGTGCGGGATGCGATGGGTCCGTTCCTCGCTCGAATTTCTGTTTCCTCGCTGCTGTTCGATTACATTCTTACTGGTCCAATCAGCAGTGTCAGTGCCGGCCAGTATCTCGGGCGGCTCATTAACGAATTCAGCGAGATGCTACATTCCAGTTTCCGGCTGAACCCGAACTACTTCGCGGCGTTCTTTGGAGTCCTGGCAACGGCATATTTCTGGTGGGCCAACATCAAGGGCATGCACGAATCCAGCGGCAAGGCGTTGCGGATCATGCAAATCACCACGGTGATGGTGGTGGCTTTCCTGATCTGGTGTCCGCTGACGATTCTGATTCGCGGGACGGCACAGATCCCGCCCGCGCCGATTCTGGCTAACCTGCATTTCACCGGCGAAAGCCTTGGCTGGTTCGAAGGAACAATTTGGCCATCTTTCACGGCCGTGGCAATCGTCATCGCATTCGGGCATTCGCTGCTCTCGATGAGCGGCTTTGAAACGCTGGCGCAAGTCTACCGCGAGATCGCCTCGCCGAAGTTGAAAAATCTGCGAATCACCGGCAATATCGTTTGCATATATGCCGTGGTCTGCACGGGTGTGATTACGCTGTTTGCCGGAATGATCATCCCCGACAGCGTCCGCTTGGAGTATGTGGACAACCTGCTGGGCGGACTTGCGATGCACCTGGCTGGGCCGCCAGTCCTGCGAATGCTGTTCCACGTCTTCGTTGTGGTGGTGGGGGTACTGATCCTTTCCGGTGCAGTCAACACGGCGATCATCGGCGCGAATGGCGTGATGAACCGGGTGGCGGAAGACGGAGTTCTGGTCGATTGGTTCCGCAAGTCCGTTCGAAAGATACGCACTCCATGTGCGCTGCGTGAAAATGAAACTGCCCGTGGCGTATTGCACTCCACCGAGGCAATCGAAAAAGGTAAAGGCCGCGACATGAAGGGGTTTTCCGAGAAGCTGAGTAAAGAGGAAATCCATGCGGTGATGCTCTACATCCACACTCTCGCCAAGAAGGCATAGCG
>JANYCV010000269.1 GCA_025360145.1 Acidobacteriaceae bacterium | reverse complement strand
AACCGGCAGGCCGCGTCGATGGCGTAGGCCGCGATAGGCGCCCATTTCGATCAGCCGCTTGATGTTCAGCGACACTTCCTTACGGAGGTCGCCTTCCACCGAACCTTCGGTTTCGAGGATGATACGAATCTGATTGACTTCCTCTTCGCGGAGGTCGCCGATCTTCTTATTGAAGTCGATGCCACACCGATAAAGAATGGACTTCGCCCGGGTCCGGCCAATACCGTAAATATAGGTCAGGCCGATCTCAGATCTCTTCTTGGGCGGCAAATCTACGCCAGCTATACGCGCCATATACTCTATCTCTCCTGCTAACCTTGCCGCTGCTTGTGTTTCGGATTGGTGCAGATGACGCGCACAACACCTTCGCGGTTGATCACCTTGCACTTGTCGCAAATTTTCTTAACCGATGCCCGTACTTTCATAATTTCCTCAGAACTTTCGTAATCCGGCCCCGCCCGCGATCATGCGGGGACAATTCCACTTCCACCCGGTCGCCCGGCCGGAGCCGGACAAAATTCTTAACCGTCACCCCTGCCGCATGCGCCGTTACTTCCTGCTGATTTTCCAACACCAGCCGGTACGCCGCGCTCGGCAAAAGCTCCACCACCGTAGCGATTACGGCCGCGTCAGAACCCATGGCCCGTTTGCCGTCACGGCCACGCAATGCTCGAAATGCGCCGAATACGAGCCGTCCTTCGTAACAGCGGTCCATCTGTCCGGCATCACCTTTGTGTCCGGTTTACCCGCATTCACCATCGGTTCGATGGCGAGAACCATTCCCTCTTTGAGCCGGGGATTTTCATTCTTACGGTCGACGTAGTTGGGAACTTGCGGCTCCTCATGCAGAGAAGTGCCTATCCCGTGTCCTACATATTCTCTCACAATCGAAAAGCCATTCGAGACTACGTGCTTTTCCACTGTCTCGCAGACATCGAACAAGCGATTGCCTGGCCGCATTTTGTCGATCGCCATTTCGAGCGACTCTTCGGTAACCTTCAATAACTTCCTCACCGATTCATTCGGCTCGCCTACGCAAACCGTATACGCCGAATCCCCAAAATACCCTTCCAGCTCAACCCCGGTATCGATCGAAACAACGTCGCCCTTCTTCAAAACCCGTTTGCTGGACGGCATTCCATGGACAATCTCTTCGTTGATCGAAGTACACAGCACGAACGGATACCTGGACCCGGCAGATGGAACGTAATACCCTTTGAAAGCCGGCCGGGCACCCGCATCGCGGATCATCTTCTCCGCCACTACTTCCAAATCGTGAGTAGTGATGCCTTCTTTTACCATCGCCGCCAGATCCTGCAAAATCTTGTAGACCAGAAGGCCGCTGCGGCGCATCTTCTCAAGTTCTGCGGGACTTTTGCGGATGATCATTGCTTAGTTGCCTGTCCGCCGGCCCCGAATTCGGCCGGCCCGCGGAGTGAACCCTTCATAGTGCCGCATGATCAACTGTGCTTCGATCTGGTTCACGGTATCCATCGCAACGCCGACCACAATCAGCAGCGATGTGCCGCCGAAATAGAATTGGACGCCCAGACCATCCAGCAGCCACCGCGGAAACCACTGATCGATAAAATTGCCGACACCGGGAATCCTCTGCAATTTGATTCCCTGGATCATGATCTGCGGAATCAGAGATAAGATCGCCAGGTACAAACCGCCAACCACCGTGATCTTGGTCAGAATCTTGTTCATGTACTCGGCAGTGTTCTTTCCAGGACGTATACCGGGAATGAAGCCACCGTACTTGCGCATGTTGTCTGCCGCTTCGTTCGGATTGAAGATGATGGACACGTAAAAGAAGCAGAAAAAAATGATCAGCACCGTGAACAGAACCGGGTAAAGCGGCGACGAATTATTAACGGCCGATAGCAGGCCAGTCAGATAGGGACTGTTTCTGACAAACGCAACCTGATTGAGAGTTTGCGGGAACGCCAGCAGCGAACTGGCGAATATGACCGGAATCACACCGCCCGCGTTGACCTTCAACGGAAGGTGAGTCGATTGTCCACCCATCATACGGCGGCCGACCACTCGCTTTGCGTACTGCACCGGAATGCGACGCTCGCCACGCTCAACCAACACAATAAACCCAACAACCGCTATCATCACCAATAGAATGATCAGGAGGTGGAAGATCGACCACTGCCTGGTTATGAAGACATTGGTGTAAATCTCCTGCATGGCGTGCGGCAGCCCAATCACGATACCCGTGAAGATAATCAGCGACATGCCGTTGCCGATTCCCCGCTCCGTAATTTGCTCGCCTAACCACATGATGAATGCCGTGCCGGTAGTCAGACTCAGCATGGTCATCAGGATGAACCCGACGCCCGGATTCAAGACAAACCCGCCTTCCGAATTTTGCAGCGTCAGAGCAATGCCCGCAGCCTGCATAAACGCCAGGCCAACCGTGAGATAACGCGTCCACTGGGTGATCTTGCGCCGTCCCAGTTCGCCTTCCTTCTG
>JANYCV010000262.1 GCA_025360145.1 Acidobacteriaceae bacterium | reverse complement strand
TGAAAGCAGGGTTCCAGGTGAACACGCACGCCATCGGCGACCGCGCCAATCGCACCGCTCTGGAAGCATACGGCGCGGTGCTGGGAGGCAGCAACGACAAGCGCTTCCGCATCGAGCACGCGCAGGTGGTCTCGCTGCCAGATTTCGCGCTGTTCGCAAAATACAACGTCATCGCGTCCATTGAATCCACGCACGCCACCAGTGACATGCGCTGGGCGTCGGCCCGCCTGGGGCCGGACCGTATGATGGGCGCCTGGACGCCGAAGCGATTCCTTGCCGCGGGCGTCGCCATCGCTAATGGTTCCGACACGCCGGTGGAGAATCCGAACCCGCTCTGGGGCTTCTACGCGGCAGTCACCCGCCAGGATCATCAAGGAAACCCGGCCGGCGGCTTCATGCCGGATCAGAAGCTGAGCCGCGAAGAAGCGTTGCGCTCCTGGACGCTGGGCGGCGCCTATGCCGCCTTCGAAGAGAAGCAGAAAGGATCGCTCGAAGCCGGTAAGCTGGCCGATTTCGTCATGCTCTCGCAGGACATCATGAAAGTGCCGGATCAAGACCTGCTGAAGACTCGCGTCACCATGACGGTGCTGGGTGGCGAGGCGGTTTACACTGAAAATTGATTGCGGTGGATCGGTGACTGATGGGGCCCGCGCAAACGTGGGCGTCTGCCCCGCCTCCGGCGAAGGTGGTGTCTGCTAAATGATCCTGCTGGCCCTGCTGGTGATTCTCGCTGACGGCGTAATATCGGTTCCAGCCTCACGCTGGAGCGCCATTGAGGTTCCGGTGAACCAATCCGGCACGGTGATAGAAGCTTCGTTTTCTGTACCATCAGGCGGCACCGCGGTGGAAGCGATCCTGGTGACGCGCAAAGAGGCGGACCGCTTCAACGCCGCACGAAGCTACCACGCGCTTTGCCGCAGCGGCTACCAAACGGAGGGCAAACTCCGTTGCGAAGCCGAACAGAAGGGCGATTACGTTTTGCTGATCGACAACCGTATTGAAGGGCGCAGACCCACCGAAGTGTCCATAAAGATCAACATGCGGGAACCGGCAAGCATCATCGCCGTTACGATCCCCGCGCAGAAACGGGCCGTCATCATCGCGTTCAGTTTGCTGTTCTTCGTGGCCGTGGTGATGTATTCAGCGCGTCAGTTCATGCGCTGAAAGAAGGTCCGCGAGGCGTCAATCGTTGTCTGGATATCTTCGTCCGAGTGCGCGGCCGACAGGAACGCAGCCTCGAATTGCGACGGCGCCAGATACACGCCCTGGCTCAGCATCCAGTGGAAATACTTCTTGTACATTTCCGTGTCGGAATGTTTCGCCGTCTCGTAATCGGTCACTGGTTCGTTGGTGAAGAACAGAGTGAACATCGACCCAACCCGGTTTACCGTCATCGACGCCGGAATGTTCGCCGTAAGCCGCGCGGCCCGCCTCTCCAGATCCGTGTACACCTGCGGGTTCGCCTTCAGATACCGCAGCATCGCCAAGCCCGCCGAAACAGCGAGGGGATTGCCCGAAAGTGTCCCGGCCTGATAAATCGGACCCACCGGCGCCACCTTGTTCATAATGTCCGCGCGCCCGCCGTAAGCAGCAATCGGCAGACCGCCGCCGACAATCTTGCCGATGGTCGTCATGTCGGGCCGGATGCCGTATAACTGCTGCGCGCCTCCGAACGACAGCCGGAACCCGGTCATCACTTCATCGAAAATCAGCACCGCGCCGTACTTCTCCGTGATGGCCCGCAACCCTTCGAGAAACCCCTGTGCGGGCGGAACGCAGCCCATGTTACCCGCCACCGGCTCCACAATCACGGACGCAATTTGATCCCCTTGGGCGCGGAATGCTTCTTCCACCGCGGTAAGATCATTGAACGGCAGCGCAATCGTGGTTGCCGCAAAGCTCTTGGGAACGCCCGCGCTATCCGCGATACCTAGAGTCGCCATCCCGGAACCGGCTTTGACAAGCAGCGAATCCACGTGGCCGTGGTAGCAACCCTCAAACTTAACGGTCAGGTCGCGGCCTGTAAATCCCCGCGCCACGCGAATCGCGCTCATTGTGGCTTCGGTTCCCGAGTTCACCAGCCGTAGCAGTTCCATTGACGGCATCGCGTCGCGGATCGCCTCACCCAAATCCACTTCGCGCTCGGTGGGGGCGCCGAAGCTGGTGCCTATTTCCAGCACCTCCCGCAGCGCGTCGATCACCGGCTTCGGACGATGGCCCAGAATCAGCGGCCCCCAGGAACAGATGTAGTCGATATAGGAATTGCCGTCGACGTCATACATTCGCGAGCCTTCTCCGCGGGCAATGAAACGAGGGGTGCCGCCTACGCCGCGAAACGCGCGCACGGGAGAATTAACGCCGCCGGGGATAATCTTCCGCGCCCGTGCAAACAGTTCTTCAGATTTCGTATTAGTCATGAAAAAAGGTGGAAAGCTACTTCTTGAAATGTGCCACGCAGGCTCCGCTTCAGCCGCGCCTTCAGATCCAGATAGTTCTGGGTACCGGCAAACAGGTCTTGCAGGATCTCGCAAAACGCCGGACTCCGGCGCATGAACTGGATCATTCGCTCCGGTACACTGCCGCACAGGAAGCTTTCGCGAAACAGCCGCTTGGCCAGACGAGAGGCCAGCTCCAGGTCGTCCGTGAAATCACTCCGCAGCCGTGCCCGGTAGTCTACAGTCTGTCCGGCGAGAATAAGACCGGTAGCGATATCGGCCGAACGGACGGCATAGTAGAGCCCTTCCCCAGTGATAGGATCAACCAGGCCCGCCGCATCTCCCACCGCGATCCATTTGTCGCCTGAGACGCGATTCGTCTTCCAAGCCGGCTTCTGAAGAGAGGGAAGCACGTGCCCGTAAAACGTCGCCCCGGCAAGAGAAAGCCCCTTCTTTGCCATGTACAGTTCCAGCCGCGCCCGTAGCGATTGCGCCGATTCACCCTTCCCGCAAATGCCCGCCGAGAGGTGCCCATTGCGCGGGAATACCCAGATGTACCCTTCGAAACCCGCGAAGAATTCCAAATCGATGTGCGCCTGTTCGCTCGGAACAAAGTATCCCAAAGCAATCATCGTATCGCCGCTGGCCCACTGCGTCCCAACCTCGCGAAGCGTGTTCCGTGCGCCAGTTGCCACTACGCAGTAATCCACGTCCATCTTCCCCGCCCTGGTCTTCACCGACCAGCCGTGCCCCTTGCGGCCGATCTCCAGAACGCGAGTTTTTTCCAGTTGCGCGCCCGCTGCCTCCGCACGCCGCAGCAGCATCTGGTTCAGCTCCATCCGTGAGTAAATTATCAGCGGCTTGGTAAGGGCAAGCTTGGCCGCGCCGGTGCTGGCGGTGGATAGATAAGTTTGCGTGACGATGCGCTTCGGTGTGTCGTTGTCGATCAGGAACGGGTATTGGCTGTACGCCTTGTAAGTGAGTCCGCCGCCACACGGCTTTTCCCAGGCGAGCTTTTCGTCCAGCAGAACCACGTCCAACCCGGCCGTGGCCAACTTCTCAGCCGCATAGGCTCCCGCTGGACCGCCACCCAGAACCGCGACACGCTTCATTTCGGAGGCTCAGCCGGGGTGGCGGACGGGCTTACCGGCGGATGACCGGGCGGCATATCACCGGTGGGAGCGGGCGCCACCGTGGCATCGCCGTGCGGGCTGGCATTGCTGCCGGCCTTCTTCAACACCACCCACTTGTTACCTTTAGTTTCCAACGTGTAGTTCATCTGCATGCCCTGTTCCGGGCTCGACTTCGGACGAAAGTTAACCGTAGCCTTGGCCTGATTGGCGGCAAAGGAAACCGCTGTCACCTCAACCTCCATTGAGGCAAGGTCCAGGCCGGCGCCCTTGCCCAGGTGCTCCACCACGCCCTGCTTCACCGCTTCCTTCGTCTGTGGAGCTTTGTTGCATGCGCTGAGCATGCCAAGCATTGCAATTAAGATCAGGCGGCCGATTTTCACAATTGAATTATACCCTCCGGCCAATCTGTAGTATGCTCGCTATTCAGCGAGGTGCCGATGTTCTGTCAACAATGCGGTGAGACGCTCAATTCCACAGCCGTGTTCTGTCCGGCCTGCGGCCATCAACAACCGGTGATCGCCGGAAGTGCGCCGCCGCCTTTGCCCAGCGGGAACGGCGTGATTCCGGCAATCCCATTCCGGCCGCCCGTCCAAATAAAGGCAGCCGGAGGGCAATGGATCAGTCAAGCATGGGAAATCGTGAAGACGGACATCGGCCTCTTCATGGGCCTGACAGTTCTGTACGTCATCGTCGGTTCAATCGGGTCCGTGCTTACGCAAGGGCCAATGCAGGCTGGGTTTTACCTCGCGTGTATGAAAAAGCTAGTCCGCGGCCGGATGGAAATTGGCGACCTCTTTCTGGGCTTCAACTTCTTCGTAGCCGCGTTCGTAGCAGCGCTGCTCATCGCGATCTTCAGCACCATCGGGGTGCTGCTATGCATCATCCCCGGCCTGGTGATTTCTGCGATGTATATGTTCACTTATCTGTTTGTCGTGGATAAGCGACTGGAGTTCTGGCCCGCAATGGAGGCCAGCCACGCCGTGGTGAAGAACGATTACGTCGGCTTCGTGCTCTTCCTGCTCGGTATCGTTCTATTGAACATGGTTGGGGTTCTTTGCTGCATCGTCGGGGTGTTTGTGACAATTCCCATCAGCATGATGGCCATCACCATAGCCTACCGGGAGCTTGTCGGCTTTGAACCAAACACGGTATAGCGTGGACTGCGCGATACCACTCCTTCACGGACGCGGCTCGGTAACTGATTGAGTCTACCGAGCCGCGCGCGTCAGCAAGCGGTGCTCGCCGGGCAGAAATCGGGAGCATTTTCGACAACGATGCAGTTTCCAAGGATACACAAGCGGGAACACAGCCCATAAAGATTTGACAGCCATACACAAATACGTATAGAGCGATATGGTGGATAGTAAGCTAAAGCCCGTCAGGTGGGTGGGGTCGTCAAGGAGGGATTTAAAGACCTTCCCCAAAAGCGTTCAGCGTGATGTCGGGCAAGCTCTCTATGCGGCGCAATGTGGCGACGAATACCCCTCCGTAAAGGCGCTAAAAGGCTTCGGCGGGCGGTCTGTGCTTGAAATTGTGGCGCTCGATGACACGGCGACGTACCGGGCCGTTTATACGCTGAGACTGGCGGATGCGATCTACGTGTTGCATGCCCCAAAAAGAAATCGACCTGATCAATAAACGGCTTGCAGACGCCGAGAGGGACTACAGAGAAAGGCAAAACCGACCATGAAGAAAAACACCAGCCCCATCACGGAAGGCAGCGGCAACGTATTCGCCGATCTCGGATTTGCGAACCCGGAGCAGGAACGGCTCAAGGCCCATCTGACGCTGCAAATCTATCGCACGATCATGCAGCGCGGTCTGACGCAGACGCAGGCCGGCGCTATCCTTGGCATCAAGCAGCCCCACGTCTCCGGCCTCATGCGCGGAAGGTCCGGTAATTTCTCGGTTGGCCGACTGATGGAGTTTCTGACCACGCTTGGTCAGGATGTTGAAATCGCAGTCAGGCCTTCACGCAAGGCGCATGGCGAAATGTCCGTCACGCTTGGATAGATGGCACTGACAAAAGATTTTCGCGAGACGATCCGTAGCCGGGCGCAACGCGAACCGGCCTTCAGACGCGCACTTCTTCAAGAGGCGGTCGAGCTTCTGCTCGCAGGCGACGTTGAAACAGGCCAGGGCCTGGTCCGGAATTACATCAATGCGACGGTTGGCTTCCAGGAGCTGGCACGCGCCGTTCATACGCCGGCGCCGAGCCTAATGCGCATGTTCAGTCCTAAGGGCAATCCCTCGGCGAAGAACCTGTTCGGCGTCATCGCCGAACTCCAAAAGCAGGAAGGCATCAATTTCGCGCTGAAGGTCAGGGCGTCCTAAACCATGCCATGACAGAACCCAAGTGGCTATTCCGTTTGGCTGCCGTTGCAGTGTTCGCCATTCTCTTCG
>JANYCV010000251.1 GCA_025360145.1 Acidobacteriaceae bacterium | reverse complement strand
CCGAGACCAGCGGGTTCCTCCTGTTGCCAGTTGACCCTGATCGGTCTCCACGCAGGAGGTTTGCCCCTTCGCTCCCCAAGAGTTACCCCGCTTAACCGCTACTACGGAGCAGTCCGCCCCTGGCCTGCGCATCGGTACTTTCAGCCTCGCGGTTCTGCCGCTTGTGCCTTTTCCCTTGCCATCGCAAACCAGGTTCTCAAGTTCCATACGAAAGCCCGCACTGGAGTCACGCCTCCTGTACACCGGACATCGCCTGGCCAGTAAGCAGGTTTCCGCCGGGCTGCTCCCGGAGTTGGGAGGCAACCCCGGTTTAAGGGGAGATTCGCGGCGCCGCTGGTCGCGCAGCCGGAGGTACCCGGTGGCGAGGATGCGGGCGATGGATCGGAAGTCCTCGGCTGGAATATTCAAGACGTTTCACCTCGCTGTGGATTGCCGCCACGGCGAAAGTCCGCATCACGGTCGTTCCGCTGTCGAGTGGCTGCTGGAGCGTGCTAATCAGCACTCCGCTGTATACATACACGGGGAGTTCGAAAAGTGTAAACCGAGACTGCGAACGTGTTAACCGCCCTCCGTTCCTCAAGAGAGCAATTCACTATACTTGGCCTTGAGGCTGCCACATGGGACATATTGCGCTGAACCCGAAGATTCAGACTGAGCTGACGGCTTTGGCCAACAAACTGCGAAGTGAAGATCGGCTCCTCAGCGATCGACAACGGGTTCAATACATCGACACATTCCGGGAGAACTTTGGGCCGGAGCAATTGAGTCGGCTCGACGATACATCTCTTCTGGACCGCTTGCATCAAGCGAACAAAGACAGTCTCGTCTATTGGCTCGAGTTCAAGAACGACGACGAATTCCCAACCTCCCGATTCGGAAGCATAGCTGGCGGGAGCGCTCTGAAATTCACGATTTTCTATCGGCGGGAAACGGGAAGCTGGATGGGGCGCAACTCAAACAACACCCCCGTGGAGATCTCGCCGGAGGAAGCACTGAAGTGGGCGAAAAAGCACCGCGATCAACTTCTGGCCGGCGTTGATCTGCTTCGGAAGCTGCCCGCTCCGTCATCAGATGCAGACTACGAACAACTACCGACGGACATGGATTCCGTGGCCCCTGACGTAAGCAACTTGGCTTGGGGCCACAAGTACTTCAGCCTCCTCTTCCCTGACAAGCTCGACGACTACCACAATGCCGATCTTCAACGGTTCCATCTGATCAAGCTCCTGCAAGTACCGCCCGACAAACTCGGGCGATACGTTCTCGCCGGCTGGTACGTGGATCTCGCCAGCCAGCTTGGTCTGCCAATCAACCAACTCACCACCGTGCTAAATGCTCGTGATGGCCGCCGTCAGCATCGATATTGGCGAATCGGCACCAGCGAAGGCGACGGGGACCCCACTTTCTGGCCCGCGATGCGAGACGGCAACTACGTCGCCATTGGGTGGCCGAAACTAGGCGACCTGACCGGCATGCTGGGCTCCCAGACGCTCCGTGACGAATTGAAGCGCATGCTCGCAGAGCAACACCCGAACACACCGCAAGTCATCGGAAAGAGCGCGTCAGAGATCAATAATTTCCTGAAGTATTTAGGTGACGGCGATCTGGTTGTCGCAGCCAATGGGAACGCGATTCTGGGAATCGGTCGCATCGATTCCAACAGCGAATACCGCTACGAACCGACCGATCACTTCCCGCATCGCCGCCCGGTCATCTGGCTGGACGTGGAGTCGTGGACACTCCCGCAACAGGAAGCCCTACGCACAACCTTCCGGGAACTGAGGATTCCCGAGAATCTTGTCGCCATCGAGCAGCGAATCGTCGGTGCCACACCAAAATCCACGGCTCCGGTAGTTGGTGCAGGGCCTGCACGAGCACTCGTACCTCGTCTCGCTGGTGTTGCAGGACGCATTCAAGGCGTGTTGGAACGTAAGGGTCAAGTAATCCTCTATGGTCCGCCAGGTACGGGAAAGAGCTTTTGGGCGGACTCCACCGCGAGGGATCTCGCGGCACTACGTGAGTTCGGGCAGAATTTCGCCGCCCTGGATGAGAGCCAAAAGTCGGCGCTCGAAGTTGGGGGATTCGTTCGAACCTGCACGTTCCATCCGGCCTACGGGTACGAGGACTTTCTCGAGGGCTATCGTCCTCAGAGCCTCGCCGGCCAGCTTGCGTTCAGCCTGCGCGATGGGATATTCAAGCGACTCTGCGGAGATGCAAGGCAGAACTCTGGCTCGAACTACTACCTTATCGTTGACGAAATCAACCGCGGGGACATCCCTCGGGTTTTCGGCGAACTTCTAACGGTGTTGGAGAAATCGAAGCGCGGCAACAAGATCCATTTGGCCGTGAGCGGCGAGCAGTTCAATGTGCCCCCGAACGTTTATTTGATCGGCACCATGAACACTGCGGATCGGTCTATCGCCTTGCTTGACAAAGCGCTCCGGCGGCGTTTCGGATTCGTCGAGTTAATGCCAGATTCAGCGATCCTAGGAGATACGACCTTGCAGGGGGTTCCTTTGGCACCGTGGCTAGACTGCATCAATCGAAGCATCCGCCAAAGAGTGGGCCGCGACGCCCGCAACCTGCAAATCGGCCACTCCTATCTTATGGAGAAGGACCGGCCTATCGGAGAATTCACACGATTCGTCCAGGTTCTTCAGGATGAAATCATTCCTCTCCTCGAAAAGTACTGTTACGAGGACTACTCAGCAATGGCGGAGATTTTGGGAAACGGCCTAGTCGACCCCGCGAATCAGGTGGTCCGCCAGGAGCTGTTCGAAGATTCCCGCAGAGCCGATCTGATTCAGGCTCTGTTGGAACCGTACCCGGAGATTGCCACTTCCCGCCAGGCTGTTGCATCGGAAACACGAACCGCGACCGAAGCGACGGACGAGACTGACAATGAGAAGGAGCAATAGACTTGGGCGAGCTCACAATTCGCCTTCGGGAATGGCAGTCGGTATTCCCTGACCAGGGCAGCCCCACCCATGGCCGGTTTCTGCCGCAGGATCGGGTTACGCAGGCACTGGCGGATAGTCTGTCGCGCGAGGGTGTCCTCGACATCCAGGATCTCCGGGGCGGTCTCCGTCTGAAGGCCTCTTCCTTTGTCGGCTTCCTCAGTATTGGGGAACTTCGAATCGTCATCGAGCCGAAGATCCAGGGCATGCAGCTCATGGCGCTTCTCCGATACGCTTACGGACTTCGAGACCTCCGCCTGCTCACGAGGGTCGCGCCCTCCATCGGTGAAAACTCATTCCTGGATCTCCTGATTCTGCAACTCCTCGCAGAATGCCAGGAGCTCACTGCTCGCGGGCTTCATCGCCGGTACGAGCCAGTGGCAGCGCGCCTCGCCACCCCTCGCGGCCGCCTGGACCTCCAGACACTCGCTCGGGATGGGATCATTGCCGCAGAGCTGCCATGCAGGTATCACCCGAGAGTTGAGGACTGCCTGCTAAACCAAGTGCTACTTGCCGGATTACGGTTGGCCGCCGAGTTCGCACGCGATCGGGACCTACGCTCGGAACTCAGGCGAACCGCTGCGATCCTCGAAAATGATGTCTCCCGAATCAGCGTGAATCCGACAACAATCGAGCGGCTCCGATGGCAGATGAACCGCATGACTGTCGCCTACGAACCCGCCATCTCGCTCATCGAAATCCTTTTGGACTCCTCCGGAATGAGCCTCCAGGGCGCACCGCAGGAGCCCAGGTTGCCAGGATTCCTGTTTGATATGAACCGGTTCTTTCAGCGACTCCTGGGGCGATTTCTTCGGGAGAACCTGCCGGATCACCGTGTCCACGAGGAAAAAGCCATCAAGGGCATGATGGCGTACTCACCGGAACATAATCCGCGTGCTTGCCGCGCTCCGGCTCCGCGGCCTGACTACTGCGTCAAGACGAACGACGGCAAGACGCTGCTTTTGGACGCCAAGTACCGCGACCTATGGTCAGAGGACCTGCCTCGGGAGATGCTGTATCAATTGGCAATCTACGCGCTGAGCCAGAAACCACCTGGTAGAGCTACCATTTTGTACCCCACCATGGATTCAGCCGCGAGGGATTCGGTCGTTCGGATATGTGATCCGGCCTCTGGGAGTCCGCGAGCAGAGGTTGTCCAACGTCCGGTGAACTTGGCACGGCTCGCGGCTTTATTGCCCCCCCGCCCCGGATTCTCCGAGACAAAGCAAAGGCAGGAATTCGCTTCACGATTGTTGATGAATCCATCCTGAGCGCGCGCGAGATCAGGCGGGCAAACTTCCGCTCTGGAGCGAGCCGGAGGGCTCGCCTCAAAAAGACACCGCACAGGTTCGGGTTTTGAGCGACCGGCTACTGAAGTGCGCGAGACACACTCTGCTGTAAACATACGCGGAGAATTCGAAAAGTGTAAACCGAGACTGCGAACGTGTTAACCGCGCTCGTGCACTCTCCGGCAACGGGGAGAAGGCAGGTGGGAAGGAGAGAAAACGGGCTCACGAGGGCGAACGAGTCGACTCTCCGAACTACGGCGGGGAGAATTGGTTCGTTCGGAAATGGTTAGCTTTGTTGTGGATAGTACGCGAGGATGGGCTGGACGCACGGAGGACGTTGGCGTCAACTACTGGGGACTGAATTTTCGGAGAGAAATAGATTTGGCTCAAATCGCACCTGGCATCATTTTCTTCACTTGGTTAACAGGTCCATATCGTAAG
Organism: Acidobacteriaceae bacterium; assembly: GCA_025360145.1. GTDB lineage: Bacteria > Acidobacteriota > Terriglobia > Bryobacterales > Bryobacteraceae > JANXXV01. The sequence continues at coordinate 9,367 of JANYCV010000251.1, read as the reverse complement.
TTATGGAAAACACACTAAAGGCTTCAGGCTTCCCAGCGGTCTCGCCGCACGATTAGTATTTGAAAATCGACGGCATGAGTCGCACTCTAAACCGACCGCGTGCCGCATCGCTCCAAAGTCGCTTTGAACAGCGCGGGAGAACATCGGAAGCTGGTCCTCCTGAGCCGGTCGATTGCGCGCGTCAGATCCACAAGCCCTCTCGTTGCAGCCTCCCCAATTACGCCCAATATGCCGGTAACGGAGTGACCTCGTTGTCCGGCAATGAGGCGGGCAGCCTTTTCGTCGATGATGATGATGTCTGCCTTGATCGACTCCGCGAGAAAAATTGCGGCGCGCTCGCCAGCCTGGAGCTTTTCCACACCCGGGGAGATCACGTCCGGGGTCTCTTCGACAGAGATCCACACGGGCAGGTTTGACGCCCAATTTCTAACTACTTCCGGAGCATCTTCGTGCAGCAGTTCAAGAATGACGGCTTGAGGCACCATGACCCGACTGAAGAGTTGCGGGAGAAGATCGATCTCACCGATCAGGACAAGGTAGCAAAGCGGCGACGCATCCACGACCGCAATCATTTGCGCGAGGCGTCGCGAATCGCAGCGATATCCTTTTCCAGGTCATCCATCGTGTAGTCGTGAAAAGCCTCGGCGCGCTGCAGGAAAGACTCCGTCTCCCACCGGGAGTGCAGCCCGAGCATCTGCTGAACTTGCGAAGTGGTAATCGTGCCAGAGCGGTATGCTTCGATTGCGACGGCTTCCAACACGGCGCGGGAAACACCGCCCGCCTGGGCGGCGAGAATGTTCCCAATGTCGTCCGGAATGTCGATGGCTATATTCACCACAGTCTCCTTTCGAATATTGTACCGCTGGAAAGCCCCGGCCACTACACGCTGGCGGGGCTGTCAGCCGGTTCGATTCGAACTAACTTCAGCATTCCGGAAGTGCCATCATACGTGACGGACCGTAGCGCTTCCTTCACTTTGGCTGTCTGCTCTTTCGAGGCCAGGCTCAAACCGACGCCGATTTCGGTCAGAACTGCCGCCTCGACTTCGCCGGCGGAGATCATGACGCCCTCGCACGCCTCGCGACCACCCGCCGTGGATCGGCATCGGTAATAACATCGGACTACGGGGCCGAACCGCACGGTGTGGGTACCCATCGGCCTGCCGCAGTTGCCGCAAAACAGGATGCCGCGGAGAACCCACGGGAAGGTCGCACGACCTCCGCGCTGGCGAGGCGGGCCCGTTCGCCGGTCCGCAGTCAGATCCTGGACCCGGGCATAAAGTTCACGGTCAACAAGTGCCTGATGACAGCCCTCGTGCAATTTGTTCCCGTGCTCGACCAAGCCCGCGTAAGTATGATTCGTCAGAATTGCGAGCACCTGACGTGCGGTCCATCGATTTCCACCGCCGGTTATCCAGCGCAATGCATTCGCGTATTTCGCGATCACCGATGGCGGCAGCCCTCGATCAGCCAACGTGAACAGCCGTACGATCACTTCGGCTTCTTCCTCGCAAACCACCAACTGCTTCGTCCGCGGGTCGGCAAAATATCCAAATGGAGTCGCGCCACCGATGCGCCTGCCGTGCGCCTTCAGGCTCGCGCGCGATTCCACGATCCGGGAAGCGGTGAAGTCTTGCTCAAACTCCGAGAAGGATGCGAGGATGTTCAGCATGAGTGTGTCCAGTGCCACTGCCCCCGTATCCGGTGCGGTCACAACGTCCAGTTCGACATCGTGATCCTTTAGCTCCTCAAACAGGGTAGTGAAGTGCCGGAGATTCCGCGACAACCGGTCGAGGCGATAGGTGACGAGCCGTTCGATGCCGCCGGACCGTATGACGCCAAGCAATCGATGAAGCGCCGGTCTGTCGAGGGTCGTGCCGGAGTAGCCTTCGTCGTCGAATCTCTCCTCGACGACTACTTAGCCCAACGAGCGCAGCGATTGAACGTGGGCCTGGCATAGGTCGAACTGGACCTGGCAGGAAGAGAGGTCGTCGTGAGGATCTACAGACTGGCGGGTGTAGATGGCGCAGCGAATCGGCGTTCGGTCAGGCACCACGAGGGGAGCGTCGCGCAGAACACTTCCAGTATGTTCGATTTAGCACCAAGTCAAACACGGGCTGTCAACCAAGGCACCGAATCCGAAAACACATGACCGAGAGCGCGGAGCAGTTAACCACCTTCGGCGGCTCTCGCGGGAGAACGAGAGCCCCGGGCGCGCGAAAAAGAAGTACGCGAGAGGGACCGGAGAACGGAGATGCCAGGAGGTATTTGGTGTTATTGGCGTCAGGTGCGGAGGGGTGGGGCCGAGCGTGGAACGGGCAGGCGTCAACAACAGGGGTGGGAGAGTTCGGAAAAAATACATTTGGCTCCTCAGTCAGGACTCGAACCTGAAACCCTTCGGTTAACAGCCGAATGCTCTACCATTGAGCTACTGAGGAGCAAGATGGCGGGACCCCTTTATTACACCAAAGCATCGTGCCCGTGTCAAACTTTTTGACGCCTCCGTTATAGAATTGAGATGGCGCTTTGCGTCTTCGTGCCGGAGCGGGCCGTCAAAAGGTAGATCCATGAAATTGAGAATACTCGTGTGTCTAACGTTGGCCGCGGCCGTTATGGGTCAGAGCCCCAAACCCGAACCGCTGCGCCTCAACAAATCCATCCTGATGCCCGGGGTTAAGGGACGGTTGGGACACTTGTCCGTGGACCTCAAAAACCAGCGGATCTTTGTCGCGGCAACCGGAAATAATTCAATCGAAGTGATCGATCTGAAATCCGGAAGGTCCATCGGCTCGGTGACGGGGCTGAGAGGTCCGCAGGGCATTTTCTATTACGCCGAAACGAATCGCATCGTCGTAGCAAGCCGCGACGACGGCACCGTCAAGTTCCTGGATGGGTCGTCGTTCCAAACACTGGCAACCGTAAACAAATTCACCAATGGCGACATCGTGCGCTACGACGCCTCCTCGAAAACCGTGGTGGCTGGATACGGCGACGGCGCACTGGGCTTCTTCGATCTGAATGGAAAACAGCTCGCCGAAGTGCGCCTGGACAGTCATCCCGAATCGTTCTTAATCGAGCGCCAGGGGCCGCGCATTCTAGTGAACACTCCCACCAATAAGAGCGTCACGATCGTCGACCGCCAGCAGAAAAGCGTTGTCCGCGCGTGGCCTCTCAGCAACGTGGCGTCCAACTACGCCATGGCGCTGGATGAGGCGAACCATCGCCTCTTCCTCGGTTGCCGCAATCCGCCGCGAGTGATCACGTTGGACTCCATCACGGGCATTCAAATTGACCAACGCGACACCGTGGGAGACGTCAACGATATCTACTACGATGCCGCGCGAAAGCGGATCTACGCCAGCGGCGGCGATGGCCGGATCGACGTGATCCGGCAAGTGAACGGGGACAGCTATGAACCGCTGGCGAAAGTGAACAGCGGCGCCGGGGCGCGGACTTCCCTATACGTCCCTGAATGGAACACTTTCTTCGTGGCCATTCCCCGTCGTGGAGAACAGCCGGCGGAAATTCGCATATTCGACGCTGCTAATTGAGACTTCCGGCGTCCAAATTCCGCGCCAGTTAACTTAGGGAGATTGGGAGGGCATGATGTGGAAGAACATGGTTGGCTATAGTCTGCTGGCGGTAGTGTCAGTGGCGGCGGCGGGTTTCGCGTATTTGTATTTCCGGAGCCCGGCGACTGCGCCTCCGTCGAATATCAAAGTGGATGCCTCGTCCGCTCGGATCGCGCGCGGCAAATACACCTACATGCTTTCGGACTGCGACGGTTGCCATTCGCCAGCGAACCGGCAGCTCTATGACAACCCGCCGGTGGAAGGCTTGCAAGCGGCGGGGCAGATCTTTCCCGATCCAACGGCACCGGGCAGGATCGTGGTGTCTAACATCACTCCCGACAGGGAAACCGGAATTGGAAATTGGACGGACGGCGAAAAGATCCGGGCCATCCGCGAAGGCATCAGCCGTGATGGCCATATGCTTTTCCCTATCATGCCGTACCCTTACTTCCGGCATATGAGCGACGACGACGTGCAATCCCTGGTTGCTTATCTGAATACGCTGCCACCGGTACGAAACAGCCTTCCCGCCACGAAGGTGGACTTCCCAGTGTCGCTGCTGGTCAAGGGCGTGCCTCGCCCGGTAACGGCGGCGGTGAAGCATCCCGACCGCTCAAACAAGCAGCTCTACGGTGAGTATCTGGCGACCCTCGGTTCGTGCGAGACATGCCACACCCAAGAGGAGCGCGGGCAGATTGTCGTTAGCAAGAGATTCGGCGGCGGACGGCGCTTCGGCATCGGAGATCAGGTGGTGGTCAGTGCCAATATTTCGCCCGATAAGCAATCGGGCATTGGCGAATGGAGTCTCGACCGGTTTCAACAGCGCTTCTACAAGCACAGTAAACACGCCCGCAAGCCGCGCGTCGATGCCGATCCGGAAAAATTCAGCATCATGCCGTGGGATAACCTGTCACAGCTTCCACCCGAAGACCTGGAGGCGTTATACATCTACCTGATGTCGCGGCTGCCTATCGAAAACAAGGTGGAATCGCATCCGGTGGAGACCGGAGGCAAGGGCTAACCCTTCGCCTTCTTCACTTCTTCAATCAGCGCGGGAACCACTTCAAAGAGGTCGCCGACAATTCCGTAGTCGGCGACTTCAAAGATGGGTGCGTTCGCATCTTTGTTGATGGCGACGATGGTCTTGGCGCCCTTCATACCGACCAGGTGCTGAATTGCGCCTGAGATGCCGACGGCGATGTAGACCTTGGGCGCCACCGTCTGGCCGGAACTGCCCACCTGGCGCTCCATGGGAAGCCATCCGTTGTCGCAAATCGGCCGTGAGGCAGCAAGCTCCGCGCCCATCACCTTGGCAAGCTCTTCCACCATGGGGATATTTTCTTTCTCGCGGATGCCTCTGCCCACGGACACGATGATACTGGCGGCCGTAAGATCTACGGCGCGCTGCGCTTCACGGAATGGCTCCTCCGGGCGGCTGCGAATTTTGGAAGCGTCCAGTTGCACAGGTACCGATTCCACGGAAACCGGAGTGTCGGCACGGACGGCATTTTCGGCGCGAAACGCTCCGGCCTGGAGAGACGCGAAATATGGCGCCTCGCCGCCAAACTTCACGTCCGCATTCAGCTTCCCTTGGAACAATTGGCGAACCATCACCACAGAGCCTGGGGCGGCTCGGAAATCCACCACGTCGCTCACCAGCACCTGTTGAAATCGCGTGGCTAGCTTTGGCGCGAAATCGCGCACCTGGTAGGTGTGCGGCAGCAGTACGAACTGCGGCTTTTTCAGCCGGATCAGTTGCTCCAACGCCGCCGTGTAACCATCCGGCGTGTAGGCCTTCAACAGCGGATCGTCCACGGTGTAGATGTGGTCGAGCTTCTTGTCCGCAAATTCCCCGGCATCGCTGGTTCCGATGACAGCGGCGCTGACCGGCAGGTTCAATGCCGCGCCAAGCTGTTGCCCGGCGGCGAGCGTTTCCGCCGACATGCGATTCTTCTGTTGGGTGATTACCAGAATGCCGCTCACAGGACGCGCACCTCAAATTTCAATTTCTCCACCAGTTTGGCGGCCGCTTCCTTCGCACTGCCTTCCAGAATTTGGGTTTGTTTCGTTCTCACCGGCGCGTAGACTCTATCGATCGTGATGGTGGGTTGCAACTCGACACCAAGGTCCGCCGCGGTCAGCCGCTTCACCTCTTTCGTCTTCGCCCTCTTGATGCCCATCAAGGTGGCGTAGCGCAGCTTGCTGATGCCGGACTGGATCGTCAGCACTGCCGGAAGCGGCAGTTCCACGTGTTGGAACCAACCGTCTTCCAGTTCGCGCTTCACACGGACGGCGGCGTCTTTCTTCTCCACTTCCATGATGAGCGTCGCGTGCGGCATACCCAGCAGTTCCGCAATCACCACGCCGGTTTGTCCGTAGCCTAGATCGTCGGATTGCAGTCCTGTCAGAATCAGGTCAGGATTCTCCGCAGCGGCTGCTTTCGCCAGCAGCCGGGATACTGCAAGGGTATCCAGATCGTTGAGAGTGTCGTCTTCGATATGTAAGGCGCGGTCCGCGCCCTTCGCCAGCGCCTCACGAATGGTCTGCGACGCGCCGGCCGGACCCGCGCAGAGCGCTAGCACTTCGCCGCCGTTTTTTTCCTTCAGTTGCAGCGCCGCTTCCAGCGCGTAGGCATCCGGCTCGTTGATCTCAAAAGAGAGGCCGGACGTCTGTATCCATTTGCCCGCACTGTCCACCCGCAACTGCGAGTCGCGCGCGGGCACCTGCTTGATGGCCACGATTATCTTCATAGGAGGTGCCGAGCCTTGCAGCCCGGCATTAGGGTTCGTAACGTTTGAAAATCAGGCTGCCGTTGGTGCCGCCGAATCCGAACGAGTTCGAAAGCGCATGATTGATCACCATGGGCCGGGCTTTGTTCGGCACGAAGTCCAGATCACACTCCGGGTCTGGATTGTCGTGGTTGATGGTTGGCGGTGCGATCTGGTCACGGATTGCCAGAACCGTAATGCCTGCCTCGAGCCCGCCCGCGCCACCCAACAGATGGCCGGTCATGGATTTGGTGGAACTCACCGCCACCTTATAGGCATGGTCGCCAAAGGTCCGCTTGATGGCAATTGTCTCCATCTTGTCGCCGATGTCGGTAGAAGTTCCGTGCGCGTTCACATAGTCGATCTGGTGCGGCTCCAGACCCGCATCCCGCAACGCATTCCTCATCACCCTGTAGGCGCCATCGCCATTCGCGGCGGGCGTCGTAATGTGAAACGCATCGGCGCTCATTCCGTAGCCCACCACTTCGGCCAGGATCGGTGCGCCGCGCCGCTTCGCGGTCTCCAGTTCCTCAAGAACCACAATGCCCGCGCCTTCGCCCACCACGAAACCGTCGCGGTCTTTATCCCACGGCCGGGAAGCGCGCTCGGGCTCGCTATTCCGTTGCGATAGCGCCCGCATCGCGGCGAATCCACCGATGCCCATCGGCGTGATGCACGCCTCGGTTCCCCCGCAGATCATCGCGTCGGCGTCGCCGCGTTCTATGATCCTGTAGGAGTCTCCAATGGCGTGCGCGCTGGTGGTACACGCGGTAGCCGTCGCCGAATTAGGCCCCTTGGCGCCTGTCCGCATGGAAACGTGGCCGGACGCCAGGTTGATGATGGTAGCCGGGATAAAAAACGGCGAAATCCGCCCGGGTCCTTTTTCGAGCAGGTTTCTGTGTTCGCGCTCGATCACTTCAAACCCGCCGATGCCGCTACCGATGTACACACCCACCCGCTCTTCATTTTCTTCGGTTACCTTCAACCCTGAAGCGGACACGGCAAATTCAGACGCGGCGATTCCGAATTGAATGAACCGCCCCATCTTCTTAATTTCTTTCTTCTCAACCCAATTTGTTGGGTCGAACGACTTCACCTCACCGGCGATCTGGCAATTGAAGGCGGTGGCATCGAAGGCAGTGATCCGGCCAATCCCGTTCTTCCCTTCCCGGATCGCCTGCCAGCACTCCTCGGTCCCAGAACCTACCGAGCAGAGAAGTCCTACCCCAGTGACGACGACTCTTCGAGACAATATGGAACTCCCTGCGGAAAACTATTTCTTCGCGCTTTTCGCGTCGATGTAGGTAACTGCGTCTTTAACGGTGGTGATTTTTTCGGCGTCTTCATCCGGAATGTCCAGATCGAACGCCTCCTCAAAGGCCATAACTAATTCTACGATGTCGAGAGAATCCGCGCCCAGGTCATCGACAAACGACGCAGTGCTATCTACTTGCGCCTCGTCAACACCCAACTGCTCGACAATAATTTGCTTCACCTTCTGCTCAACGGACATAGATCCTCCAGAATCTCCTTCCAAACTCATTGATTCTAGCGATCATCCGCATACGACGCAACATGAGATTCCGCAACTCAGTGACGCTACACTCAAAATGATGTGTCGAGCCATGCTCATTCCGGCAGTACTTTTGTGCTTTTCCCGCGCTGGCGCACAGACTGCGGAGGCTCGCCGGATGGTGGTGGAGCGGCTCCAGCAGGAAGCCGGCCGGTTTATCGAAGTGGCTTCTAAGATCCAGGGGCGGGAGACGCTGACGCAAACGCAAACGCCCCGGAACCAGCGGCTGATTGTTTCCGAATATGGATTTCTCGCCGTGCAGCCCGGTGAGATCCGTGAGATTCGCCAAGTGGAATTGGTGGACGGCAAGCCCGCCAAGAAACACGGTAGCGCGCTGAAGGACCTGGCCCAGAACCTGACGGCCGCCGACGATCAACAGCGGCGCAAACTTCTGGAGAGCTTCGAAAAGCACGGATTGCACGGTGTTGCCGCCGGCTTCGGGCCGGTGATCCAGATGTTTTCCGCCCAGAAGATCCAGAAATTTGAATTTATTTTTCAACGGATGGATGCCCTAAATGGTACGCCGGTGGCCATTTATCGCTATGAGCAGATTGACGGAACAGGTGGATTGACTATTTATTCCGGCGGCAAGCCCATTCGCCAAAAACTGAGGGGCGAGATTTGGGTATTGCCGGCCGGCGGTGTACCCGTGCGAATCGTGCTCGATTCGGAATTTGAAGAGGGAAAGAGCAAAATGCGCGACATCACTTTTGTGGATTATGCCCCGAGTGAATTCGGCACGCTTCTGCCTTCGACGATAGTACACCGCCAGTTCCGCGATCGCACAGTGCTGGTTGAAGATTCGTTCCGCTATTCCGGTTACCACTCGGCGCAATGAAAACTATCTATCTGCACGGATTCGCATCCGGGCCGCTCTCCCGCAAGGCGCAATTTTTTAGACAGCGATTCGAGGAGCGCGGGCTGGCGCTGGAGATTCCCGCCTTGGATGAAGGCGACTTTGAATGCCTCACCATCAGCGGGCAATTGAAACTGGTGGAACGGATAGCAGGCAGCGAACCGGTGACGTTGATTGGGTCCAGTATGGGCGGCTATGTAGCCGCGCTATACGCGGCACGTCATCCGGAGGTGGCCAGACTGGTGATGCTGGCGCCCGCCTTCTACTTTCCGCGGCGCTGGATGGAGACATTGGAACCGGAAAAAGCCGCCGCCTGGCAGCGCAACGGAAAGATGGGGGTCTTCCACTATTCCGAGGGACGGATGCGGGATATCGGATACCAACTGGTGAGGGACGCCGACGGCTATGAGCCTGCTCCCAACGTCAAGCAGCCCGCATTACTGTTTCACGGCCTGAAGGACGACGTGGTGCCCGCCGGCTACTCGAGCGAGTTCGCCGCCGCTCATCCTGAGAATGTGAAACTGAGGCTGCTTGACTCCGGGCACGAATTGACGGATGTCCTCGACCTGATCTGGCAGGAGAGCGAAGCGTTTCTGATA
>JANYCV010000429.1 GCA_025360145.1 Acidobacteriaceae bacterium | reverse complement strand
CACTGACGGGACGCGATGGCGGGAAGCTGGGCCCTCTAGCCCAGCTCAACATTCAAGTGCCAGTCCCTCACATGGGACGCATTGAAGACGCCCACATGATTGTCTGCCACATGATTGGCTACTACTTCATGGAGAACAACTAAACCCGCATCTGAGTATGCGCTTGACTCAAGTAATTACAACTCAGGTAGGGCGGACCCCCTGGCCGGCGCGGGACGCCTTCGTCCCGCTGCTGGAAGCGGGACGAAGGCCCCAATTCGCCAGCCACACAAAACGCTGCCAGACCGTACCCACTCGAGTCAAGCACGTACCCACTAACCGGAAATCCGAAGTTGTGGCGAAGTTCCGAAGCGGAGCATCAACGGGCAGAAGGTGTTGCCGGAAGAAACGGACTGCCCACAACTCATTTCCTCCTAATCCGCCGGATACCGCGCGGAATCCGTGCCTGGCACTAAATTGGCCATCTGAATTGTGCGCCGAGAGAAGAGCCGCAGGTTATAACGTCCGCTCCGTCCTCCGTGACAGAAGCTCGGAGGAGGCGTAGAATCACGGTTGAGATCGAGATTCAAAATTTACAAGGTTTTCCATGACCATCCCTATTGACCGAAAGCTTGAGGCTAGACTTCGCGAACGAGCTAAAGCGGAAGGACTTACCATTCCGGCTTACGTCGAACGACTTGTTAACGCCGACCAGGCAGCGGAGGAGGAACTGGAAACTCTGGCTCTGGAAGGCCTCAATTCGGGAGATCCAATCCAAGGTGGGATTGGCTATTGGGAAGAGAAGCACCGCAAGCTGGATGAGCGCTTTAAGATGACCGGGACTCGGTGAGTCGTTACTTCGTTCGCCCGAAGGCGGACTGAGACCTTGATGATCAAGCGTTCTACTATGCCACGAAAGCCGGGCCTGAAATCGGGCATCGGTTCCTTGTAGCGGCTCATGAAACGTTTTCTCTCCTCGCCATTCAGCCGCAAATGGGTTGGCACTCGCGCTTCAAACATTCTGCCCTGAAACCGCTGCGTGTTTTTCGACTAAGCAGTTTTGAGAAGATTCTTATCCTCTATCGACCACTGGCCGGGGGTGTGGAGATCTTGCGCGTCGTCCACAGTTCTCGAAACGTTCAAGTTCTTCTACGGCGCGAGGGGTTGGAATAAGCTGAATCCTTTTAGGACGGCTGGAGAACGCCCCAACCGTAGAAGTGATCTTTGCAGGCGGGCACATTAGGAAACTGTTTGGGTGTTGCGGCGATAGAGTCGTGATGTTCTTCGGGGCGTTCATCATGCGGTATCGCTTCGAGCTAATTCTGTCCTTCCCATTTGTTTCGCTCGTCATGGCCATCTACTTTTATCTCGCATTCGAACACGACAGCGCCGTTCAGAATCCCGAGAAGTTGTACCGTGAGCCGCCACTCTTCTGCCAAGCGCCGAAGTTCTGCGTGTCACGTTCTAAAACACAACGGCATCACCGGGCATCTATACCGCCCGGTGATGCCCTATCCCGCCCCAAAAACCTATCCGCGTTCATCGGCGTTCATCAGCGGCCATATTTGTTTTGAGAAGTTTGCCTATAGGCCGGCACATTCCTATTAACCGCAAATGCAAACCGATGATCGCGACTTCCATTTGCTGACCGAGCGCGTGCTAAGCGCCGTGTTTGAAGTCTCAAACACCCTTGGCACCGGATTCTTCGAGAAAGTGTACGAACGCGCGCTGCTCAGAGAACTCTGTCTTCGTGGCATCCGCGCCACTGGCCAAGCTTCCTTTCCAGTAATCTACAAAGGCCACTCTGTCGGAGACTACCTCGCTGACATCCTGGTAGAAGACGTGCTGGTGATCGAGCTGAAATGTGTAGACCGCCTAGCTGGCGAACACACTGCGCAATGCATTAACTATCTTCGAGCCTCCGGCCGGACTCTCTGTCTTCTACTCAACTTCCAGAAGCCCAAAGTCGAATGGAAGCGTATCGTCCATGGATTCCAGATTCCCCAGCTGCTTGAATCGCCGGCCGTGGACGGGTAGACATAGCGCAAGTACGAGCCCGATAGCCTAAGCTAATCGAATCTCTGCTACCAGCTTTCGGGCGATGCCAAGGATCTCTTTGGCCATGTCGGACGACGGATCGAAGTCGTCATGGGCAACGCGGTTACGGATTCGAAATGGCACGCTCCGTTCACAGGAGTCTCGCGATTTTGACCGCGGCGGCGAACAAGCAACGAAACGTGACCCGGCTTCTGAATTAAACGGAAGTCTGTAATCCGCGGCGCACTTCTGCCAAAAATGAAACCGGATCTAAAATCTGCAAATGAGGGGCATGACCCTGAAGGCGTGCGCCGTCAGGATTTGAAAGCTTGGCGAGCCCCAGAACATCGTTGTCCCGGCTCACAAGGTAGCTCGCTCCAGCGGCAATCGCGAGATTGATGTACGGTTCGTCTTTTGGGTCGCGTTCGTAGTCGAACCCATGAGGCACTTCAGGAAATACCACCGCTCGCTTCTCAATTGCAGCCAGAAACCGCTGGACAAGCTCGCCGCTCAGCACATCACGGATTTCGGAGAGGATCTCTTCGGACAAGCACAACTCAATCGCCTCCAACTCGGCGAGGAGAAGACAGGCACCTGCGGGGCTCTCGCGTCGAGCGGCGCCTTGAAGAAAAACCATGCAATCGAGTACCGCGCGGATCTTTAGGCGATCAGCGCTCATCAATCCTTCGTGAGCGTCGCTCCCGGTAGGACTCCTCGCGAGCCTCGGAGAAAAGGCGGTTTAACCCTTCGTCACTGATCCCGTTGTTCGCCACCTGATCTCTGAAAGGAGCCAAGATCTCAGTAATGGAAGGCTCACCGGCGACCTCCTTGGAAAGGACAGCACGAATGTAGTCAGCCCGCTCGAGTCCGGTGCTGTGGGCTTTCTCGTCCACGAGCCTCAAAAGCTCATCGGGGAAAGAGATCTCGATGTTTCGTGTCATTGCTCGCCCCAAGCGGGAGTCCAGTTAACATTTTGCCACAGCCGGGGAGGAGTGGTGCCAAATGACCCTTCGTCAGCCCGCATCCGCTCAAGTCGGTTCGGTCCCAACCGCTGGAGGAGTTCACGCCCCTTCTGTTCTTGCTGGCAGGTCAAAGGGAACGTTCACGTTGCGGTCTATTTCATCGCCCGTTTCATCACCATGGCGGGCCCGGCATTCTCCGCTCCGTCAGCCTCTTTCCGCCGCCCGCTGACGAAAATTTTTACAGTCCCAACAAAATGCAAACTATCTTCGCCACGCCCACAACAACTTAACCCAAAATTCTCCGCACCGCCGTAAGGCCCGCCGCTACTCTCAACGCAGGAGTAACTTGCAAAATGTCTTCAAGACAGCTACGGAAACAAGCGCGCCAGAATGGCGCAAAAGCAGCCGGGACGAAGTCGCCGGCCGGAATCCAGAAATCCTCGGCCAACGCTCTAAAACACGGACTAACCGGAAAAGCAGTAGTCCTATCCAACGAATCCCAACAAAGCTTCGATGACATCCACCAATCCTACGTCCACGAATTCGAACCCGAAAGCACCGTAGAAATGGACCTCGTAGACCAAATGGTTTCTGCCCAATGGCGTCTCCGCCGCATCTGGCGCATGCAAACCGCCGCACTCGACCTGAAGATGGACCAACAGGAAGCGGAAATCGCAAAAGCATTCAAACAGATCGACCAGACCACGCGCGTGTCGGTAGCTTTCACCGCATTAGCCAACGAAGAAAAGGCCCTCGACCTCTACTTAAGGTACGAAATCGCCTACACCCGC
>JANYCV010000209.1 GCA_025360145.1 Acidobacteriaceae bacterium | reverse complement strand
TAGGCTTGGCGGCAAGCGCCGGACCCCAGAAGCCTTCGTCCCGAAAACTCTTGGAACTGCGTCCGTTCCTGGCGTGGTTAATGACGTCGACGCCAGGTCCGAACGATGCGCGGAACCCAGGCCCCCATCCGCCCTCATCGTTTACGGTGGAATCTCCGATGAGCACGATGCGGATCTTCGCGTCCGCGGCATGTACCGCAACGGCGGAGATCAGTAGCGAGAGGACCGAGAGAACGGCCTTACGGTGGACCATGCCCGATTATCGCTCAGGCGGTCAGCTTCGGACGCAATGTGTGCCACTCGGTGGCCCGTTCGAACGCATGCGCTACGCGCATCGGCGTGCCTTCTTCATACAACCGCCCGGTGAACAGAATGCTCTGGGGCAATCCTTTCAAGAATCCGCACGGCACTACTACCTGCGGATGTCCAGTGAGGTTTGTGGCGGTAAGGCTCGGGCTGAATGGGGTGGACACCAACACGTCCCACTGCGACATCAGGCGGTCCATCGCCTGCATCAGCAGAGTCCGGCCGCGTTGCGCGCGGATGTATTCCACCGCCGTAAGCGTCCGCGACGTGCGAAACGTATTCGGCCAGTCGCCGGGGGCTTGCCCCTTCAATCGATCTACACCGTTGCTGCGAGTGAGGTCGTCGAATGCCGTGGCCGCTTCGGCCATCAAGACCATTCGCAACGCGGCTAGCGGGAAATCGGGCAGTGTAATCGGCTCCAGCTTAGCGCCCGCTCTTCGAAGCACGTCCAGAGCAATATCGTAGAGCGCCTTCTGATCGGCCTCCATCTTGTCGAACTCTTCCTTCACGTATCCGATCTTCAGCTTTGTTAACGGAAGTCTCGGTTCCCAATGGATGGGCGCGTCCACGACGGTGACATCGCGCCCGTCACTGCCTGCGATGGCTCGCAGAACCATCGCGCAATCTTCCACCGATCGGCAGATCGGCCCGATCTTGTCCATGCTCCAACTGAGGCCCATTGCGCCGAAGCGGCTGACTCGGCCGTAGGTGGGACGCAAGCCGGCCACGCCGCAGCGGGTACTCGGCGAGACGATGGACCCCAATGTTTCGGTGCCTATCGAGAACCCGACCAGCCCCGCCGCCGTGGCGGATGCCGAACCCGCGGACGAACCGCTGGAGCTCTGCTCGTAGTCCCATGGCGTTTTGGTCATCCCGCCGAACCAGAGACCGCCCTGCGCCAGAGCTCCCATGGACAGCTTCGCCAGCAGCACCGCGCCTGCCTTTTGCAGTTTCTCAATCACCGCGGCGTCGTGATCGGGGACCTCGTTCTCAAACGGCTCGGCGCCCCACGTCGTCTTGATTCCCTTGGTTGCGAACAGGTCCTTGGCGCCGTAGGGAATGCCGTGCAGCGGCCCTTTATACTTGCCGCGTTTGATCTCCTTGCCGGCCTGCGCGGCTTGTTCCAACGCGAGATCCCCGGTCAGCGTGATCACACAGTTCAGCTTCGGCGCGTAGGTTTTTAAGCGATCCAAATACATCTTCGTCAGCTCGGTGGGCGTGATCCGTTTCGCCTTCACCAGCGCGGCGAGTTGACTGGCGGGCAGGAACGCCAAATCTTCCGGCGAAGCCCATTTGCGAACCGCCGGAGCCTTGGTGGGAGTAAACCGCGACTTTCCAACAGGCGGCTGCCTGCCCGGAAGAAGCGGACGGAAGTGCATGGCCGGCTCGGTATCGAGCGGGATATCCAGTTTGCGCAGCAGATCGTAGTTGGCCGCTTGCTGGTTGACGCCCGGCAGCATCATCACTATCTGAGCATCGGAGAAGGTGAGTCCGGCGAGTTGCAGCGCCTGCCGCAACATTTCCGTGGTTATCTTCAGCGGTTGCTCCGGCGCCACCGTCTGCGCATTCACCGCGGCTGCCAGTGACGGCAGAAGTTTCAACCAGTCCCTGCGTTTCATGAGACGTAGAGTAGCAGAACGCAGCGTGGTTACTGGCTCTGCGTGCGTTTGCCCCAATAAGTGACGGTTTTCAATTCAGTGGTGAAGCTCTCCATATAGTCGAACGAGGCGCTTTTGGTGAGTGCAACCTTGATGTAGCCCGTTCCTTCCGGAGAGATGAAATACGTATAGTCTCCACTGTCGGAACGGATGAGTTCGCGATTGCCCCGGCTTGCCCAGAAGAACTTCTTGCCCTTGGCGACAATCCGGCATTCGTACTTTTTGGCTCCCAAGGCACTGAGTTCCACACGAACCGATTGTCCGCCGTCGGCGTCAATGCGCACCGACGGCGTGCCGCCGAAGATTACTTCATCCGCGGCAAAAGCGAGAATCGCGCATAAGAACAATATCGCAAATCGAATCATTTCCGAGTCTATCCCCGTTGGCGTTGCGCGATCTTTGCAAGAGCGATGGTGAGTGCCGCGCCGCCCAGAGTTTTGATCAATCCCGGATGGTTCGAGTAGATCTGGCTGAGCCGGTCCACAATGGATGGATCGGTCTTTACGGCGTGTTCAGCCAACTGTTTCACCAGTTCGGGAGAAACCTGGGATGCCTCTTCGGCAGTGACGTTGGCGTCTTCTCCGGAATGGGAATCGAGTGCGGGTGCACCTCCCCCGCCCAGCAGCGACCCAAGGAATGAGCCTCCTTTACCCGCTCCGATTTGCGTCAGTACGGCTGGACCGACGGCGCCTAATAGAGCGTTCAACACACCGGCCTGTTGCTCGCCACCGGAATTGCCGAAGAGTTGCGAGGCCATCTGTGCGAATGGCGGTGTCTGGCCGGAGCGGAACGCCGCGGCTAAGCCCTCGGCCACCTCGGAAGCCGGCGCATTCTGAGAGACCTTATCAAAATGGTCCTCGACGTTTGCCGGTGGCTGTGCACTTTGCGAGCTGGCGTACTGCTGCAACAGCGGTCCCAGGCTTTCCATCCAATTCATGATTGTTCTCCTATCGATCTAAGGTATCAGGCTGTCCGCTTGACAACCAAATGATAAACGTACAGCAGCACCATGGCTCCGATGACGGACATGATGAATCCAGCGGGATCGCCCTCGCGGTAAAGTCCAAGCATGCGGCCGAGAAATCCACCAATCAGAGATCCCACGATGCCGATGATTGCCGTCATAAAAAAGCCGCCGGGATCGTTTCCGGGCATCAGTAGCTTTGCGACGATGCCGACGATCAAACCGAAGATAATGATGCCGATGAGGCTGAACATATATGGGACAGCCCTCCTTTGGACTCAGCAATACGACACGCTGGACTCAATTATGACGCGATTCCGCGAATCCTGTTACACTGCCGGGCACCGGTCGAGGTTTATGTGACCCTCGGCAAATGGAAAGAGGATCACTTATGAAGACTAAATCCACGATGTTCGCACTGGCCGCCGCGCTGCTGGCGTCGTCGCTGATGCCATATTCCGCTGCTGCGCAGACTCCGCCGGCAGCCGCCAAAAAGACCGCTGCCGCTGCCAAGAAGGCAGAGCTCGCCCCGGCTCCAACCGCAGCCGAGATTGCCGGTGCGAAATCCAAAGGAATGGTGTGGGTAAACCTGGGGAGCGGCATTTATCACAAAGACGGAGAATTTTTCGGCAAGACAAAACGCGGAAAATTCATGACTGAGGCTGATGCCACCAAAGCCAACTATCGGGCTGCCAAGGCGTCGGCGGCTGTGAAGAAGGATGCCGCCAAACCGAAAGCCGAAACCAAGAAGTAAGAGCCGCATCTAACGGAGGTCGGAAGGAGCAATCAAGAAATGGACCAACTAGAGAAATTGAAGGCCAAGTACGCCTCCGTGCTGCAACTTATTAAAACGCGCGGAGTGCGCCTGGATCATCTGCACGTGCAGGACGGCAAACTATTTATGCAGGGAGCGGCGCCGACGGACGCTGTCAAGAATCAGGTGTGGGATCGGATCAAGGAAATTGACGCATCGTACAGCGATTTGACGGCTGATATTTCCATTGATAGCAGCCTGCCCCCGCCTCCTCCGGAAGACACCGTTTACACCGTTGTTGCCGGAGACTCCCTGTGGAAAATCAGCAGCCAATTCTACGGTGCGGGAAACTTGTTCAATCGAATCATCGAAGCAAATCCCGGCAAACTGAAAGACGAACACAGCGTAATTCATCCGGGCGATGAGCTGCGCATTCCGGCGGCGGAGTAAACTCCGATTCATTCGGGCGGGACTCAACTCCAGTAGGTCTTGCCCTTTGCAAGATATTCCCGCGGATAAGCCTCATTCAGATCCAAACCCAGACCTCCTGGAACTGTCAGCAACCCCTCCCTTACCGCCGGTTGAGCGCCGTTCGCCATTCGCGTAGCATGAAGCCAACCGAGCCTCCAACCACGCTGAGTTGTTCCACGGCGTTGTCCTTTCAGGAACCCAAGCTTAGGTTCTCATCGGCAACGAATGACGTGTACGGCGTCAGGATGCGGTGCTATTGCGAGAGCGCAACCAGGTTGTCGATAATTTCGCCAATGCGGTGTATTGTGCTGAAGCCTCTGCGTGCGGCTGATGTGCGGAAGCTTGATGCTCTGGCTTTGGAATTGACGGCACGATCGAGCGCGGTGCCGTTGTGACCAGGCCGCTCTCGCCGTAGAACGGGGTTTCGGCATAACCGAGCGCCTGCTTGGCGGAAAGAGCAAACGAGAGGATGTTGCCGCCCGACGCGATTGCCACGTATTGGCGTTCGGCCACTGTATGGGTCATCGGTGATGCCTTCCACGCCTGGTTCGTTTCAAAGTGCCACAGCGTGCGCCCGGTCTTCGCGTCCACTGCAGCGAAGCCCCCGCCGCTCTCGCCGTAGACCGAGGTTCTAGCATGACCGGGTTCTTACTTCGCGGGAAGTGCAAACGAGAGAATGTTGCCGCCCGACGCGATTGCCACGTACTGGCGTCCGGCCACTGTGTAGGTCATCGGTGATGCCTTCCACGCCTGGTTCGTTTCAAAGTGCCACAACGTGCGCCCGGTCTTCGCGTCAACCGCCGCGAAGCCTCCGCCGCTCTCACCGTAGAATAGTGCCCCGCCGGCGGTCGTAAGGACTCCGGAGTAGTTGGACTCAGGAGCCCCCACTTGTGGAATCTCCCAGGCGATCTTTCCTGTCTCAATATCAATCGCGCGAAGAACCTTCGTGGGCGGGTCCGCCGGATCGTTATAGGGCACGTAGCCTCCCATCTTCGATTGCCGGTAGATGTTGCAATCCTCAACCGCCATCACGTAGAACAAATTCGTCAAAGGGCTGAAGGAAGTGGAATACCAGTTGGTAGCGCCCCGTACCGCGGGACACGTTTTTGTGCCCATGAGTGTAGGCTGGTTGCCAGTCAGCAATTGCGGCCGCCCGTCCGCGCCGATCCCGCTTGCCCACGTCAGTTTTTTGACGAACGGCTCACCGAGCAGCAGTTTTCCGTTAGTCCGGTCCAGAATGTAAAAGAAGCCGTTGCGATTGGCCTGCATCAGCAGTTTCCGTTCCTGCCCGCGGAACCGGCCATTCACGATCAGCAGCGGCTCGGTAGCATCCCAGTCGTGCAGATCATGCGGCGTGAATTGGAAATACCAGCGCAGCTTTCCGGTTTTTACGTCGAGCGCCACCACGCAATTCGTGTACAGATTATCGCCGCCGCGCTCATCGCCATCGGTATCGGGAAATGGATTGCCCGTCGGCCAAAATAGCAGACCCGTTTCCGGATCGTACGACCCGGTTAGCCATGTGGACCCGCCGCCCACTTCGAGCGCACTTCCTTTCCAAGTCTCCGAGCCCGGCTCTCCGCGCGCTGGAACGGTCCAGAACCGCCACGCGAGTTGGCCCGTGGTGGCCTTGTACGCCGCCACAAATCCTCGTATTCCTTCGTCGCCGCCGGCCACACCAGTGATCACTAAATCGCCAACCACCAGCGGAGCCGCGGTTGAGCCGAACCGGCCCGGCTTTTCAGGGATCACGACATCCCACATTAGCCCGCCCGTCAATCGATTCAGGCAAATGAGATGCGCATTGTCGGTAGCGAAGTAAATACGATCGCCCAGCAGTGCCGCGCCGCGATTAGCGCCTTTCGCCGCATCTCCGGCGATGGTGCCGGCCTGCGTACGGGGGCGCGAATAACACCAGATCTCACGCCCGGTGCGGGAATCCAGTGCGCAGACCTGATTGGGTCCGGTGACGTACATGATGCCGTCCGCTACCAGCGGCGTGGTCTCGAGTCCGGAGTAGGGAAGCGAGTAAGACCACTGCAGATGCAACTGGCCGGCGTTGGCTACATTGATCTGGTCGAGTGGGCTGTAGCGATTCGCACTGAGGTTGCCGTTGTAGGTCGGCCAGTCCCCGGGCTTTGGCTGGATCACTTCATT
This sequence comes from Acidobacteriaceae bacterium, assembly GCA_025360145.1. Taxonomy (GTDB): domain Bacteria; phylum Acidobacteriota; class Terriglobia; order Bryobacterales; family Bryobacteraceae; genus JANXXV01. Next base: position 4,175 of record JANYCV010000209.1, on the reverse strand, counting down.
CATCGTCTGCGAAGAGATCTCATCCTGCGCCCTTGTGAGCGCACCGGCAGGCACACCGTCCAACCGGCTTAGATAGGCCAGCAGGTCCATGCGTTCTTTCGGTGTTGCTTTCAGCGCCGGCATGTACGGTGCTTCCTCGCGGGAAATATTTTGGTACTCGCTCTCTGCCAGTAAATGGAATTTCCCGTCGAAGGTCTGCAATTGTAAATCGTGCTTCCCTTGGCTTCGCGCGAATCCCCGCAGCGCGGATCCATCGCGCAAGCGCACATTCACCACGGCCCAAGGGTCTTGCGGGCACCACGCCCAGCCGGGGCAAGATGCCGAAGAACGTTTGCCGGTCAGGGATTTTGGATTGTCCAGTAGCTCCTCCAAATCCCGGATGGTGAGTTGCCGGCCAATGTTTGAAAGATCGGGCCCGTTCGCAATCCCGCGCGCGCGAACCATGTGGCAGGTTCCGCACTGCCCTTTTCCGAAGAAGAATTGCTCTCCGGCAGCGACGTCACCGGCCGGTTTCACATCGAAGGCGGACGCGTTCAACGAATGCACCCATCTGGCGATCGATCCCAACTGATCGTCAGGCAGCGCGAAGCCGGGCATGCCGCCTTGCGTACCGTTGCGAATCAAGTTCCGGATCTGATTTTCAGAACGACCGCGCAGCGTACGGCTATTCACCAGAGCAGGACCGCGTTCAGTCCCGGTAGCGCCCGCGCCGTGGCAACCAGCGCAAAGTCCGGCATACTGTTTTTCCGCCGCTGGTGGATTCTGCGCGGCCGCGGTGGTGGACACAAAGGTGGACACAAACACGGCTATCGTGGCCGCCAGGCACCGCGTGTTCGTCGAGATCATTCCTATCCCAACAACTCCGCGATCGGTTCGCCTGTTCGATCGTCCAGCGAATTCGCGATCTTGATCGGCCGTCCGATGGGGCTCATGTATTCCTTCGTCCAGTCAATGCCCAATGCCTTATAGATCGTGGCGTACAGATCGCCCATGGTCACTACACGGCTGGCCACGTTAAAGCCCTTCTCATCGCTCGATCCAATGACTTGCCCCGTCTTGATACCGCCTCCGGTAAGCGCGAGAGACCAGCAGTTCGGCCAGTGGTCGCGCCCCAGGTTGGGATTAAGCGTTGGAGTACGGCCGAACTCTCCCATTGCGATCACCAGCGTGGTGGCCAGCAATCCACGCTCTTCCAAATCATCTATGAGCGCGGTCAGCGTGCGATCAAGCGGCGGTGCCAGGCGGTCCCGGTGGGACTTGTCGTTGTCGCTGTGCGTGTCCCACGACGCGCTGTGATAACCCGCTGCCGTCACGAACCGGCTGCCAGCTTCCACCAACCGCCGCGCCAGCAGAGCCGACTGGCCGATTGGATCTTTGCCGTACCGCTCTTTGGTCTTCTCGCTTTCCTTCGATAGATCGAATGCATCGCGGACCGCCGGCGTAAGAATCATCTTCCAGGCTTGCGCCGTGAACGCGTCCACGTTCGCGTGGTCGGCCGTATTGTTCAAAGCGCGGTAATGCCGGTCCACCACGTTCAGGAACGCCGAGCGGCTTTCCACCGAAGCCTGCGATACGGATTTCGGAAGGCTCAGGTCGGTCACCTGGAAGTCCGGCCGGCTCGGGTCCGGAATGCACATCGGATCGTAATCGCCGCCTAGAAAGGAAGCGCGGAAATAGTCTTCGTATTGCCGGCCTTTGTCCCACTTGGGCACCAGCACATGCGGCGGCACCGCGTTGCGCGCTCCAAGCTCTTTCGTGATAATCGAACCCACGCTCGGGAACTGCATCGCCGGGTTGACCTCGTGGCCGGTAATCACGTAGTGCGTGGCCTGCGGATGATCGTTGCCGCGCGTGTGCATGGATCGCACCAGCGCCAGCTTGTCCATCTTCTTTGCGATCTTCGGCAGCAGTTCGGAAACCTGAATCCCCGCCACGTTTGTCGAGATCGGCTTGAAGTTACTGTTGATCTTCGGATCCCAGGTATCAATGTGGCTGGGGCCGCCTTCCAGCCAGAAGAGAATCACCGATGTCGCCGTGGCCTTGAATGGCGACGTGGTCGCTGCGGCTTGCAGATATTCGCTCAGCGTCAGTCCGAGAAATCCGAGCGAGCCGGCACTCAGGAAATCGCGGCGCGAATTGATGTGGGCCATTTTTATCTCCGTCCTCTAATGATTTTCCGCGAACTCGCGCGAGCTAGTCAAAGCCCAGACGAATTCGCGCAGTCCGGTTTCGCGATCATTGCGTTTCGCCAACGTTTGTTCCAGGTCCTGAATCTCATCCGGTGCCGGGAAACGCCCCAGCGCAGCCAGATAAAAGTCTTCAAAGATTCTGGCATTCGATGCGCCCGCTTGCAGCAATCGGGCAAGCCGGCTGTCCTTTACGCTGAGCCGGTCGGCATACGTCGAACCCGCCAGCATGTGCAGCGCCTGGCCCAGGTTCGGATGCACGCTGCGCTCTGGAATGGCGCCGCGGTTCGGCCGCCCATACAATTCCAGGAAGCGCGAGAAATACATATCGGGATCTTTCAGATTGATGGCCCGCGTGCCGGCCGCAGCTTGGCCCACCGAAGATCCATCGGCCACGGCGGTGGAGAATATTTCCGGGATTCCGGTGGAGTCCACCAGGGCATCCAGCAGCACCTCCGCATCCAGCGGCCGCGGCAAGGCATGGGAATAATTGACCAGGTCGTCCCGATTGGTCGCATTGGGCACGCGCGATAGTTGGTACGTCCGCGACATCACAATCGTCTTCATCAGCCGCCGCAAGTCGTAGCTATGCCCGCGAAAATCAGCGGCAAGCGCGGCAAGAAGTTCGGGATGAGTGGGCGGATTGGTCGAACGGAAATCATCCACGGGATCGACAATTCCGCGGCCGAAGAACTGCCCCCAAATGCGATTCACCGCGGCTTCGGCGAAGAAGGGATTCGACGTCATCCATCGAGCTAATCCCTGGCGGGGGTTCGATTCAGGCGTCAGGTTGGCGTTAGAGCCGTCCAGCAACGCAGGCAAAACAGGGGCCTTCGTGCGGGGGTGCAGCAGTTGAATGCTGCCGCCCACATCCTTGGAACTGAGGTCCATGTTCGTCGGATGATCGAAGACCACCGGACCCATTTTGAAAATTCGCGAGAAGAACGCAGCCATCCCCCAGAACTGGTCTTGGCTCCAGTTTTCGTAAGGGTGATTGTGGCATTGTGCGCAATCGAGACGCCGCCCCAAAAAGACGCGAACCTCCTCGGCCATCACGTCGTTCGCCGGGCCCACTTGGTTATAGGGAAGGAAGTGGCGTGAAGCCGCCCCGTAACCCTCTGCGGAAATGCGTTCCCGCGCCACCTCATCATAAGGCCGATTGGTCTCGACGTTGTTTCGAATCCACTCCCAATACTTTTGGCTCCACTTCGGCGTTAAGCCGTTCGCAAAAATAGCAACGCGGAAAATATCGGAGAAGCGGAACGTCCAGAAATCTACAAACTCCGGCGAGCTGATGAGCGCATCGATCACTCGCTCCCGCTTGCGCGTGTCTTTGTTCGCGATGAACTGCCGCACACGTTCCGGAGGCGGCAGCGTTCCTGTGAGATCCAGACAAACACGCCGCAGAAATTCAGCATCGTCGGCCACCTCCGACGGAATGATGTGGAAGTTCTTCAGCTTGGCAAACACCGCGTCGTCGATAAAATTACCGCGCGGAACATTCGGATAATTCGGAATCGGCGGGCCGATCACACCGGCTCCGGCGCTGGTGACTTGCCCCGCGCCTCGAATCAAAATGGCCGTTTCGCCCAGCCTCTTCCCGCTCACCACGCCGTCGGCGCTAACGGTAGCGACGTCGCCATTGTTGCTCGAATAGAGAACCTGGTGCGTAAAGTCTTCGCTGTGTCCGTCGCTGAAAATCGCCGTGACGAGAAGGCGGCGCTGCCCATCCACTGCCATGGCGGCCAACGGCGGGAACACATCCAGCCGCGCCAACTTCGGCGCTTTGCCATCGTCTTCAGCGCCAAACGCCGACCCGTTTTTGACCCATCCGAGGATGACGTTGTAATCTTCCGAATCCCGTTCCAGGCGCTTGCCGCCGCCGTGTGGTTTCGTCATCGTCGGTTTGGTCAGAAGCAAGCTTTCTTCGGGATTCTTTAGGTTGATACGCGGAATGCGCTCGCCCTTCACTTCCGCGGTCAGCACTTG
>JANYCV010000204.1 GCA_025360145.1 Acidobacteriaceae bacterium | reverse complement strand
GCCCCCTGGCCGGCGCGGGACGCCCTCGTCCCGCTGCTGGAAGCGAAACGAAAGCCCAATGCGCCAGCCACACGAAACGCTGCGAGACCGTACCCAGGTAAGTCAAGCACATACCCAGTTACTGCGGATCGTGCCAAGTCGCTGATATAGCTCAGAATTTCAACTTCTTCGCAGTTCACCATTTCGGGGATAACTGATTCCGTTGCAACTGTTTGCGGGCTAAAGACCTATCCTGTTTTGGGTGGCTTCAACTGCCGGATTTAGCTTCAAGCTAAAAACGGCAGTTCACCGGCCATAAACTGCGTAACCCGCTCATCGCCAAGCTGTTGCGCTGAAGGGGGTTGTCACCCGGACGGTGGAGCGCGGAGCAGTTCAAACCCCTGCCGATTCAGTCGCTTGCCGGGTCGGGCTATGACCGACTGCCGTTTTTAGGTTCACACATCCAGCCCGACCGATCGCATCAGCTCCAGCGCATTGCTTTTCCGGACAACGCCGGGCCGCATCAGGTAGTCGAATGCAATTCGCCCGCCTTCCAGATGATCTTCAAAATGGACGTTCAGCGCGAGCGGCGCAAGCGATTCGGTGATGTGCGACAACGCCAGATCGTGCGTAGTCACCAACCCCACATTTCCGCGGCGCACCAGGCTGGTCACAATCGCCTCCGCACCAATCCGCCGGTCGTGCGAGTTGGTGCCGCTCAGCAGTTCGTCCAGCAGAAATAACAACGGTGTACTCCCGGCACCTACATCCACTACCTGCCGCAAGCGCGTAATCTCCGCATAGAAGCGTGACTTCCCGTCCTGCAGCGAATCCTGCACCCGCATGGACGCGCCAATCACCAGTGGCGAGAGCCTCAGCCGCTTGGCACGCACCGGCGCGCCAGCCCAGGCGAGCACAGTGTTCAACCCAACTGCCCGCAGCATCGTACTCTTGCCCGACATGTTCGACCCGCTCACCAGCAGCAGCCGCAACTCCCCGTCCAGCCGGATATCGTTCCGCACCCCGGTCTGTGCGGGTAACAAAGGATGCGCGATTCCTTCTCCATCAAACAGGGGCGCGGCTTCTGAAAACTCCGGAAACGGATCTCCCGGATGTTCAGCGGCATAACCCGCCAGCGAACTCAACGCTTCCATCTCCGCCACCGCCGCCAGCCAGCGCCCAATGCGCGGGCCGGACCGCTGCCGCCAGTCCTCAACCGCGATCGCGCACTGCGTGGACCACAGCACCAGACGCGCAAACAGCGCGAACCCCTGATTGCGGCTGGCGTCCTGCCTCTCAATCAATTTGTGCAGCAAGTGAATCTGCCGGGACGGCGGCATCCCTCCGGTTTCCAGCTCTGCCCGCAATGCCAGCAGACGCGGCGCTGTGAACGGCTCCCGCTCCAACCGGCGCAGCAGTTCCCCAAGCAATTGCAAGTCCCGCGCCGGTGCTTCCACCGATCCCAGAATATGAAGTACCCGCTGCCGCAGCCAGATCCCGAACCCACTCTGGATCACAAGAAACAAAATCACCGGGCGGTAGGTCCAGGCCTGCAGGAAGTATCCGCCCACCAGGACGACGGTGATTGCCGCCATCGCCCGCGCGATCCAGCGCACCCCTGCCGGAAGCGGAACCGGCGGAGCAGCTCCCCAACGTGCCAGCGCCTCCGGATGAACTTCCGCGCGTATGTCGTCGCCCAGCAGCGCCAAGTCCTCGCGCAGATCGATCCGCGTACGCAGATCGTCAATCGCTAGTTGCCGCCCCGCCGCCGTCGCGGCATCGGCAGGTGCCATCAGCCAGTTCGCCAGCATCGCTTCGCCGGCGCCGGTCCGGGCTGCGCTTAGCAATTGGAACAGCGATCCCTTGCCGAACAAATCCAGATCATCCGCGTAAGGATGCGCCGGATCGCGGAAGCGTTCGCCCGTTTCCCCGGCACCCGCCCACCGGTCCTCCAGCCTGGCAATCCCGCGCTCGTAATACGCAATGGCACGCGTCTCACCCGCCAAGCTCCGCACCACCTTCTCGTGATACACAATCAGCGCGACGAACACCGAAACCGCCAGCGGGAGCAGCCAAAAATTCAGCCACGCCAGCAGGGCTCCGGCAACCACCACCGCCAGCCGCCAATTCCCAATCGTCTGGAATGCCTTCGTGTGCCGGGCGGCCGCTTCCCGCCGCGCCTCTAGACGTTTCTTATATTCGGGATGCAAATTTCAGTGTATGGTACGCGAGATTGATCGGGGGTTGGAAACACCATCGCCACGTCTTCGGCAAAATCACCCGCGAGTTGTCTCAGAATCCCGGCAACGTCCGGCGCAAGACTTTGCGGTGCTGGTTTTATAATGGAGGTTCATGGCTTTCTCGTTCCACCTCGCGCAAGAAAACGTAGCGCGGATGCTGGCTCCGCTCACAGATCCGGTGATGGCCAGCTTCGTCGCCCACATCGCGGAGATCAACCATCTTGCCGAGTCGCCGGATACGCGGGAGCAATTCATCTGCCGGGCCTCGCACAAACAGCGTCTTGCGGCCCGCGAAGCGTGGCCACAACGCTTCGACGGATGTGACTTAGCCCGCTGGTGGATTCCCGCCCGCGCACGCCTGGAACATCTGCGAGAGTACGGCGATTCCCCTTACCCGTTCCGCTTCCGGTCCGAATTCGCCAAAGCGGCGGTCGCGTGAAGGGTCTCTACGCCCGCTGGATGACCGATTGGGAGTCGCGCCTGTGTTTCAGCGCCACCAATCGAGTGGTGCGCCCATTTGAATGGGGCCTGGAATGGGCCGCGAACTGGCCGTCTGCTCAAACCATCCATCCGAACGGCCAAGGTCCCGAGAAGTATCTCCGCGACTGCAACGAACTCGCCATCCAGCGCGGCGATGAATTCTTCGCCTATCGCACGCCTACCGATTTTCGCTTGGATGCCGGACTGCTGCGCTTCACCTCGCCGGTCCACACCCCACACGCGAACAACAACACCGTTCATGCGCAGTGGTTCCCGGCCGCGGAACCGAAAAAGCGCGCCGTCATCGTCCTGCCGCACTGGAATGCCCGCCTCGACCAGCATGGCGGTCTCGCCCGCGGCATCCAGAAGCTGGGGATGTCCGCCCTCCGCCTCAGCCTCCCCTATCACGATTACCGCATGCCGCCGGAGCTCGAACGTGCCGATTACGCCGTTTCCTCCAACGTCGGACGCACCATCGACGCCACCCGCCAAGCCGTCATCGACATCCGTGCGTCCCTCGATTGGCTTCAGCAGCAGGGCTACGAACGACTCGGAATTGTGGGCACCAGCCTGGGGTCCTGCTACGCCTTTCTCGCCAGCGCACACGATTCCCGCCTCCGCGTAAACGTCTTCAACCACTGCTCGGCATTTTTCGCCGACGTGGTCTGGTCCGGTCTGTCCACCCTGCACATCCGCAAGGGTCTGGAACCGGAAATCAACGTCGAGCGCCTGCGCGAAGTATGGAGCGCCATCAGCCCGGTAAATTATTTGGAGCAGTTTGCCCGATGGCCCAAAAAATCCAAATTCATATACGCCACTTACGACACCACATTTTTGCCGGAATTCTCCCGCGACATTGTCAGGCGTATTCAGGAACGGGGCATCGACAATCACGTAGCCGTTTTGCCGTGCGGACACTATACACTCGGGGAATCACCCTACAAATTTATCGATGGCTACCATATTTGTTCGCACTTACGGAAGTGGTTGTAGGACAAGCGTGGGCGGGAGACTACAGTGTGGATAAGGTAGCGAGGTAGATCAACGGCTCCAGCGGCGCCCAGAATCCGATGTACGACAGCATCCGGCCTAAAATATTATCCCGATGCGAGACCGTCACCCATCGCAAGCTGGCCACCTCGCCTTTATCGGCGAAGAAGCCGATCCCGCCCGAAGGGAGTCTGATGTCGGACCAGGTATCCACCATTTGTCCATTCACGGTGGTGCTGAAATTGTTGCCTTTTACCGTCAGTTGAACACGATACAGCGTGTCGTTGCGAATCACCATCGGCAGCGGAAGGTTCAACCGGCTGCTCTGTTTCCCGTTAACCGTCGCATACCGGACCAGGTCGGCCATCGGCAGCGGCCCCGGCTTCGTAATTACAATTTTCGTCGCGTAGAAATTGTTCCCGTCCATCGCGCGGTAGGCCCAGCCCATGCCCTTCCGCTCAATCTGCCCGACGAATTCCATCTGGTAGTCGGTCATGCCAAGCGATTCTTTCCACAATCGTAGCCTGCCAGGTTGCACGAAACCATGATTGAAAGACCAATCCGAGTTCGAAGCACTGAAACTCTTCCAGTCCCGCAGCCCGTCCTGGAAGTTGTCGTTCAGCCGCACCGCGGCGTGATTCCGAATCGACTTGCGAATATCGTCGAACGGACCGGTGGAAGTCTTCAAACGAACGGCCGCTGTCCCTCCGGGACCAAGCAATCCCATCGAACCCACCGCAAGCGCACCCACTATGACTAATCCAAAGATGGCCGTAGAAGCCTGATTCGTCTGCAGTGCAGTCTTTTCCGTCGACTCGTCAAGCCGTCGAAGGTGAACCGGCCAGGTTTCGCTCAAATCGTCAAGATCGACCGTGTTTCGTACGGCGCGCGCAGACACAGCGCGCATGCGGTTCCGGTGCGAACGACAGCAATACTCGCGATCGGTCAGACGCCGGAAGAGGCCGATTTTCTTCTGACAATAGAGACAACGCATGTTCAGGCTATAGGCAGTGTAACCCGAAAGGGAGAGGATAGTATCCCATTATTTTACCTGTAAGTGTTTACCCTTATAATACTTTAACCCTTAAGTACCACTCATTCATTAGTTTGCTCTCGGTACGAAAGTAAGGCCAAAACCGGTACTGGCATCTCCTGTTTCCATTTAGCCGGCAGTGCTATATTCACGGTGTGAGGCGATCCCGAACCATACTGCTGATTTCAGGGCTTTTCCTGGCCGCGGCAGCCGCGTTGGCTTATCCCCCTGTCTGGATTTTAGCCTTAGTACTTGCCGGACGCAGCCCGTACTGCCCGCTACACGATGCGCTGAGGAGCAATACCAATCAAGCCCTGCAAATTGAAGCAAAGGACCGGATTCTCCGGGAAAGTATTCTTATCCAGAGCGATGAACGCGGCTTTCACCAGTGGCGTACGCCCAAAGGTGAGTATTGGATTCCAGAAGGCAGCGATTTCGTTCTGCCCTTCAACCTCGCCGAGCAGGAGCGAAAAATCTACGGTTCCGCCCCGCATTTCGTGAAACCAGGCGATACCGTTCTCGATTGCGGCGCCAATGTCGGAGTTTTTACAACCGAGGCCCTAAACGCCGGCGCGAAACTGGTGGTAGCTATCGAACCAGCCCCTGAAAACCTGGAATGCCTGAGACGCAACTTCGCGCGGCAGATCGAAGCCGGCCGCGTAATCGTCTATGCTAAGGGAGTGTGGGACAGGGAAGATTTTCTCACTCTGAACGTCGACGAACATAATTCAGCCGCCGATAGCTTCGTTCTCAATCCCGTTGGGGCACAGACCACCACCCAGAAACTACCTCTCACCACCATTGATAATCTGGTAAGTGAATTACATCTCGACCGGGTCGACTTCATCAAAATGGACATCGAGGGCGCTGAACCTAAGGCGTTAGCCGGAGCGCGTGCCACGCTGGCAAAGTTTCATCCCCGTTTATCTGTCTCCGCCTACCACGAACCCGATCACCCTGAGCTCATTCCCAAGATAGTAAAAGCCGCCTGGGATGGCTATCAAACCGAATGCGGCCCGTGCGCCATGGAACATGCCACAATCCGTCCCGATATACTCTGGTTTCATTAGTAGTCTTTTGTTTGCCGCTCTGCTGGGCGCAAAAACCTACCCAGTGGACGGTATCGTGGTTGCTCTTGACCCCGCCCAAAATACCATCACCGTCTCCCATCGTCCGATTCCCAAGCTGATGCCGGCCATGACGATGCCGTTCCGGCTGGACACGCCCGCGGAGATGCGCTCGCTCCGCGTCGGCTCCCGCGTCCGGTTCGAACTGGTCTTAAAAAACGAACAGTCGCTGGCGCGCCACGTGCAGGTCGTAGGCGAATCGGACCTGGAGATTCCCCAGCCGAAGGATCGCAAGAAGATCGGCGAACTGATCCCCGATTTTGCGCTGATCGATCAGAACTCGAAACCCTTTCGCTTCTCAGATCTTCGAGGCAAAACGATTGCCATCAACTTCATTTATACCCGCTGCCCGCTGCCGGATGTCTGCCCCCGCCTGTCCGCTAACTTTGCCGTGTTGCAACGCCGCTTCCGCCAGCAAACCGGTAAAGAGCTGGTGCTGCTCTCTATAACAATCGACCCTCAATTCGATTCACCGGAGGTCTTGCGGGACTACGCAAACCGTTGGGGTGCGCACCCGGACGCATGGCGATTTCTGACCGGACCCGCAGCGGAGATCCAGAGAGTGGCCGGCAACTTAGGCCTTGTCTACTGGCCCGACGAGGGCTCGCTGGGACACAACTCCACCACCTCGATCATCGGCCGCGATGGCCGCCTTGCTGCTATCGTAGAGGGATCGTCATTCCGGGTAGGTCAACTGGGCGATCTGATCGCACGGCAGTTGTTGGAGGCTGCAAAATGAGACTCAACCACATCGTTATTTCGACACTACTCGCGGCCTGCGTATCGGCGCAGACAACTCCCAAGGCCGTGGATGCCTGCTCCCCGCCGCCTGGCGCCATCGCGCCCTCGCTGCCGGCCAAAATTATGACGGGGCAGGGAACCGTACACTTCCCCATCACCACCAACAATCCGGAAGCACAGAAATTCTTCGACCAGGGCGTAGCGCAAATGCACTCGTTCTGGGCGCGCGAGGCGGAGCGGTCGTTCCTTCAAGCCGCTCAACTGGATCCGGCAGCGCCGATGCCGTATTGGGGCATCGCAATGGTAGCCGCCGGCGACTGGCGTCCGCGGTTCCAGATCGATACAGGCAAGAGCGCATTCGGCGCCTCCAAGCCGCCTGTAACCAAGACTCGCGCGGAAACCGCGGCCGAGAAAGCAGTGGAGCTCAGCGCGGTTCCGGGAAAAGCCACCGAACTGGAAAAGCTCTACATCGCGTCCGTAGCAGTCCGCCGCGACAGAAAGCAGAAGGATGGCGACAGCGCTTTCGTAAAGAGCCTGCGGGCGCTGCTTGCCAAACACCCCGATGAAGTGGAAGCCAAGACATATCTGGCGTTGATGATCATGCGCGGCTTCCACACTCCGGATAAGAAACCGAACCAACCCACCAGCATGGAAGCCGTGGCCATTCTCCGCGATCTAGCGGTCAAGTTTCCGGATCACCCGGCCGTACATCACTACATCATCCACGGATTTGAAGGGTCCACATTCGCCAGCGACGCCTGGCCAAGCTGCAAGCGCTACGCCGAACTGGTGCCGAATATTCCGCACGCCCTCCACATGCCCGGGCACATCTATTCGCAGACAGGCAAGTGGGATGAAGCCATCCAGTCGTTTTCCGCCGCCGCCGACAACGAGCGCAGCTATATGAAAGCCGATTCCATGTACGGCAATGGCCACCACGGCCACAACGTGAATTATCTTGCGACAGCCTATTCGTTCACGGGCAAGTACGAGCCGGCCGTTCAGGCCGCCCGCGATCTGCTGACGTTCAAAGAAAACCCTCGCGAATTGAAGCAATCGGACCTGACCACCGGCGCGTACGCCCAGGGTTGGTTCGCACTCCTCCGAATCATGGTGCAGTTCCAGAAGTGGGACGATATTCTGGACGCCGAACAACTCCCAGTCTTAAACCGGCATCGTCAACTGGCTTGGCGTCATTGGGCCCGTTCCATGGCCTACGCCGCCAAGGGCAACGTGGAATCGGCGAAGGCGGAATCGAAGGAAATGGATGCGTCGCTGGCGGCGTTTCGGCAAAAGTTGAAGCGCAAGACTCCGGAAGAGCTAGTGGTCGCTCGCCGCGAACTCGACGGGCATCTGGCGCTGGCGGAAGGCAAGGTGAGCGCGGGCCTCAAAACCCTGCAAGCCGCCTCGAACGGGGAAAGGAAGCTGGTTTATACAGAGCCACCCTACTATCCGCGCTCCGTGGCGGAAGTGCTAGGCCAAGCCGCTCTGAAGAACGGAAAGCTTGACTTAGCTGAACGCGCTTTCCGCGAAGCACTGCGCCAATACCCGGCGAACGCCCACGCTCTCAGCGGCCTCCGGGACACGCTTCAGCGCGAAAAGAAGCCGCTTGAAGCCGGTCTTTGAATCGCATACAGATCATCGGAGCGGGCCCGGCTGGCTCCTCGGCCGCCATCTCGGCGCTGCTTCACGGCGCGCCGGTAGACCTGATTGAAAAGTCGAAGTTCCCACGCCACAAAGTGTGCGGTGAATTTCTGTCCCCGGAAATCGTCCCGGTCCTCCAGCGTCTCGGAGTCTGGACTGCGTTTGAACAACGAAAACCAGCCCGAATCGAGCGCATGGAGCTGCACTTCGGATCGAAGCCGAAAATTGCGCGTCTCCCCGAGCCGGCCTACGGCCTCAGCCGGTATGAATACGACCGGCTGCTGTATGACCGCGCCATCGAACTAGGCGCGCAGCCCGCTCAGCAAGCAACGCCCGACGCGATGCCACGGATCTGGACCGCGGGCCGCCGCGGGGACAGGGCCGAATCGCGCGGAAAGCGCCTTTTCGGATTCAAAGCTCATTTCAACGGTCCTGCACATGACGCCGTGGAACTCTACTTCTTCAAGGGCTGTTACGTAGGAATCAACTGCGTAGAGAACGGCATCACTAACGTGTGCGGCCTGGGCCCTGAAAGGCTTCTAACCAGTTTCAACTTCGAGATAGACGAACTGGTCCATTCCTTCGCACCGCTGAGCGCGCGTTTGACCTCCCTGCAGCGTTCCATGAAGTGGCTGAACGTAGGGCCGCTAGTCTTCCAGAACCATCTCAAACAGGAGCCGGAGCCCGGCGTCTACTCCGCCGGCGATGCGCTCTCATTTGTGGATCCGTTCACCGGTTCCGGATTGCTGTCCGCCGCCCTCACCGGCGAACTGGCCGGATCGTACGCATCCCAAGGATTCACGTCCGCGGATCACCGCAAAGCATGCCGCAAAGCCCTGGCAAAACCGTTCGGCATATCCTCGTTATTGCGCGCAGTGGTTAGAACGCAATGGGCCGACCATCTGGCGGGACTGATCCCAGGCGAATGGCTGTATAAGTTAACTCGTCCACGAAAAAGCGGCGAGTGCTCGGAGGAAGACACTCGCCGCCAGGCACGCTTTCACAAGGAGTGATCACGGCTTTTATCGAGAACGGGTGGTTCTTCAATCTCCCGCTCTCTGTTACTACAGATGCATGATATCACTAATAGGTTGCCGAAATGAACGCCGATACTTTCACAGCAAATAAAACAAGCTAAGCCGTGGCAGACTTACCTTTTCCAGTAAATGCCGCTCCAGATACTGCCGCTCCAGCACCGCCAGTTGATCCGCCGTCATCTTGCTCCGGTAAGGCCTCAGCGTAGCGTCCAACTCCCGCCGCGCCTCAAACAGATCCTGCTCTGTCTGCCCCAGCCGTGCCATCGCCTTCATTTTGTCTTCCAGCCCGCTGAGCCGCTGCTCCAACTCTTCCAGATTCGCGTAATGCACCTCTGCCTCATCCGCCAATCGATTTAATGATGCGGCAATCTCCGCAAAGGGCTCCCGCTTCCCCAACTCCGCCGCGTTCCCGCGAAGAAACTCCACCAGGCTCTCCAAACTGAACGGAGCCTCCGATACCTTCGATTCCCGCGCCGGCGCAGCCCCCGCCATGATTTGCGCCTCCGTAAACACGGCCTGCGCACAGTACGCCAGCGAATTCACCGCCTGCAATTTCTTCTTCTTCGAATGCCACTTGGCGAACGCGGAATCAATCCCGCGCAGCACCGCCTCCAGCGGTATGCCCGCGTCCTTCCAGGTTTCAATTAAAGCCCAGTCCAGCGGCGATAGCAGGAACAAGCTTGTCCCCCGAGCCCGCTGAAAGTGCTCTTCAATTTCGGTGAAATAATTGAAATAATTCCAGGGTTCGCTCACCGCTTGTGATTCCGTTCCCAAATCAGATGCAGGCCGCGGAGCGTCAGGTCCGCGTCCGTCTCCTTCAGATAACGCGAACCTCGCACAATCAATTCCGCCTGGCCGCCGGTGGCGATCGCGGTAGTCCCCGGTCCCAGGGTCTCCATTAATCGCTCCAAAATTCCGTCGATCATCCCAATGGCGCCGTAGTAAAGGCCGGACTGCATGCTCCCCACCGTGTTTGTTCCAATCAACTTTTCCGGCTCACAAAAATCCACCAACGGCAAGCGGGCGGTCTTGGCAAACAACCCTTCAATCGATATCCCAATACCCGGACAAATCACGCCGCCCAGATATTCGGCACTACTCGAAACCGCATCAAAAGTAATGGCCGTGCCTAAATCCACCACCACGCACGGCCCGCCATACTTCGCGAACGCGGCAACTCCATTTACGATGCGATCCGCACCCACCTCGCGCGGATTGTCGTACAAAATCGTCAGCCCCGTATCGGTAGTGGAGGTGACGAACATAGGTTCGCGTTGGAAATAACGCCGCGTCATTTCCGCCAATGTGGAATCGAGCGGTGGGACTACGCTGGCAATAATAATTCCGTCAACGCTCGATAAATCGAGCGAGTTGAGCGCAAACAGATTTCGCAGCAGCACGCCCCATTCATCGGCCGTCTGTTCATGAACCGTGCGCAGCCGCCAGCGCCCCGTGAGCGCGCCCTCTTCAAACGCGCCGATCGTAATGTTGGTATTCCCCGCATCCAGAGCAAGAAGCATATGTTTTTAAGAAGCGGGACGAACTCCACCCGCCAGAATCAGTGTCCGCTGTCCGTCGTTTTTGCGCAAGAACAGAAAACCGGATGCATCCAGGCCATCGGTAGTTCCTTCGAGCAAAGCAGAGCCTTGATCCACCACCACCCGACGCCCGCGCACGTAGCTCGACGCCTGGGAAAACATCCGCAGGATCGCGTCTTTCCCGTCCACCCGCAGCGTCTCCATAAACGAATCGATCGACTCCAGCAGCCGCTCCAGCAGCAGTTCGCGCGACTGCGGGACACCGGAAACAATCCGCAGCGAAGTAGCAAGCGGCTGCAGTTCTTCCGGGAATGCCGTCTGATTGACGTTTACGCCAATCCCCGCGATGATCGCGCCGTCATCCAGTTGCACCAGAATGCCGCAGCACTTCCTGCCCGCCGCCATCACATCGTTCGGCCATCGCAAATCGCAGGTAACGCCGGTGGCGCTCAGAATGGCCTCGGTCGCCGCGAGCCCCAAGGCCAGCGTCACCACCGGCAAACTCTCCACCGGGATTTGCAGCCGCAGTACCACGGAAATATACAGCCCGGACTTCGCCTCGGAATGCCAGGCCCGTCCATATCGTCCATGGCCCGCAGTCTGTTCATCGGCGCCCACCACGGTTCCGCTTGGGCACCCTTTCGCTGAAAGCTCCGCCGCCACCTGCATGGTGGAACCGACAACCGGAAACCAGTGAATCGCCCGTCCTACCGTCATGACAGCAGTTCAACGCGAAAATTAAAATCGGCTGACGCCGCCGAATGCGTAATCGCACCAGAGGAAACAAAGTCCGCCCCGGTTTCGGCGTAGGCTCGCACGGTGTCCAGGGTGATGTTGCCCGAAAGCTCCACCGTGGCTCGGCCGGCAATGAACCTGATCCAATCGGCTGCCTGGGCTGGAGTCAAATTGTCTAACAGCAGGTGTTTCGCGCCGCAATGCAGCGCCTCTTCCAGTTCCGCCTGCGTGCGCACTTCAATCTCAACAAACAGCGGCGAATTCTGAACGCGCTCCAGCGCAGCGCGAATGCCGCCGGCAGCCGCGATGTGATTGTTCTTGATCAGCACGGCGTCGTAAAGCCCCATCCGATGATTCTGAACCCCGCCCGCCGCCGTGGCCATTTTCTCCAGCCGGCGCAGCCCTGGCGTAGTCTTGCGCGTGTCAAGGACCTTGCATCCAGTCCCGGAAACAGCATCGGCAAAGCGCCGTGCCAACGTCGCAATCCCGCTCAGCCGCTGCAGGAAATTCAACGAGACCCGCTCGCACTCCAGCAGCGTCCGTGCCTTCCCGCGTACTTCCCCCACCAATTGCCCATCCGAAACGCACTGCCCATCCGGAATTGGCAAATGGAGATGCTGCACGCCGCCGCGCATTTCATAAATCAGCTCCAGCAGACCGACGCCGGCCAGTACGGCATCCTGCCGCGCATAATACCGCCCCACCGCCATGCGGTCCGCCGCGATACAAGCCAGCGTGGTGGCATCGCCTGGACCGATATCTTCATCCAGCGCTAATTTCACCAGCGAGCGAATGTCCGCGTGATCCATCATTCGCCGAGTGCCTCTTTGTTCTTCCGCAACTGCGCATCATACTCCGCCAGCTTCTGGCGCAGCGTATCGATCACGTGCGCCGGCGCGCGTCCGGTGAACTTCTCATCGCCCAACTGCCGGTTCGAACCGGCGATCACTTTATCCAACTGCTCGTTCTCTTTCCGCAGCCGGACCTTCTGCGCCTCGCCGCCGCCCTCCGCCATCTCCGGAGCCTGCACAATCAAATCGAATTCCGGACTGGACCGCACCACGCCGGCCGCCTCCGTACCAAGGGTTAGCGTCAACCCGCCTAACTTTTCAATGACGGCCAAGTGCGTCGCACCCACGGATACAGCCTTCTCCCGCAAGACAAGCGTCCCAACCAGAATCGTCTTCTTATCCACCTTCAGGTCCGATTTTAATTCACGCGCCGCCGTAACGATTCCCTGCAGAACCGACATCTCTTCCTCAGCCTGCAAATCCACCGCGCCCTGGTTGAACTGCGGATAATTCGCAAGCGAGATCGTCTCCGCCCGGTCCGCAACACCGCTAGCCAAGCGCTGCCATAACTCCTCGGTCAGAAACGGCATCACCGGATGCAGCAACCGCAACGACATTTCATAAACGGTCAACAAATTCCGCCAGTGAGCGTTGGCGCCGCTATTTTCCACCAACCGCAGCTTCTTCACTTCCAGATACCAGTCACAGAACTCATGCCATACGAAATGCCACAGCGTCTGCGCCGCTTCGTGATACCGGTGATGCTCCACCGCACGATTCACCTGTTCCGCACACCGGTTTAACCGGCTGAAGATCCAGCGATCTTCGAGCGGCGCCGTCAGCCCATCTTTTTCCGGCTGACAACAATCGCGCTCCGTAGTGATCCACGGCGACACGCCGGACCGCTCCATGTTCATGAAGATCAGCCGCGAAGCATTCCAGATCTTATTGGCGAATGCCCGCGAGCTCTCCATGCGCTCTTCCGTCAGCACGATATCGGTGCCCGGAGCCGCGCCCAGCAGCAGCGAAAGCCGCACTGCGTCCGTGCCGTATTTCTCGGTTACAACAAGCGGGTCTATCACATTCCCGCGCGTTTTCGACATCTTCTGCTTGTCCGCATCGCGCACCAGCCCATGGATGTAGACCTGGTGGAACGGCACTTCGCCCATGCACTCCATGCCCAACATCACCATCCGGGCGACCCAGAAAAACAGAATATCGAAGCCGGTGATCAAAAGAGAAGTCGGATAGTACTTCGCCAGATCTTCCGTCTTGTCCGGCCACCCAAGCGTAGAGAACGGCCACAAGCCCGAGCTGAACCATGTGTCCAATACGTCGGGGTCCTGCGTCAATTCCGCTGATCCGCAATGCTGGCAGGACGCCGGAGTCTCTCGCGCGACACTGATCCTGGTGCAGGTTCCGCAATGCCAGGCCGGAATCCGGTGCCCCCACCACAACTGCCGCGAAATACACCAATCGCGAATGTTGTACATCCACTCAAAGTAAGTCTTGCTCCAGTTTTCGGGTACAAACTGAATCCGGCCGTCCTCCACCGCGAGAATCGCCGGTTCGGCCAGCGGCTTCGCCTTCACGAACCATTGCTTTGAAACCAGAGGCTCCACCACAGTTTTGCAGCGCTGGCACTTGCCCACGCTCAACTGGTGCGGCTCAATCTTCTGGAGGAAGCCGCCCTCTTCGAGTGCCTTCACGATACGCTTGCGCGCCTCGAACCGGTCGAGCCCGGCGTAAGCTCCCGCAGCCGCCATCATCTTGCCGTTGCCATCAATCACCTGAATCAACGGCAGGTTGTGCCTGCGTCCCGCCTCGAAGTCATTCGGATCGTGCGCCGGCGTCACCTTCACCGCGCCGCTTCCGAATAACGGGTCGGCCATATCGTCCAAAATGATGGGAATATCGCGATCCATCAACGGAAGCCGGACGGTCTTGCCATGGATCGCCAGATAGCGTGCGTCCTTCGCATTGATGGCCACTGCCGTATCGCCCAGCATGGTCTCGGGCCGGGTGGTGGCTACGACTAAACGCTCCTCCGTACCGTTCACCGGGTAGGCGATGTGCCACAGATGCCCGTTCGTCTCATCGTGGACCACTTCCAGATCGGAGATCGCCGTCTGGAAGTGGTCCACGACGAGACGAACGGGCATCTGTGGCACATCGCCTACCCGGTGAACGGTACGGAGGAGCGTTTAGTTGTAGCCACCACCCGGCCCGAGACCATGCTGGGCGATACGGCAGTGGCCA
>JANYCV010000426.1 GCA_025360145.1 Acidobacteriaceae bacterium | reverse complement strand
GTGATAAACTCGCCGTAACTCTGAAACGCATTTACGATATCGAGCTTCTTCTTTTCCTCGCCGCACCCCGCTTTGATGGTTCCACCGTACACAATCAGCGCCGGGCGATTCATCCGGCCAATGGCGATCATGCAACCCGGCATGTTCTTATCGCAGCCCGGAATGGAGATGTTCGCGTCGTACCACTGGCCGCCCATGATGGTCTCAATGGAGTCTGCAATCAGGTCGCGGGATTGCAGCGAAAAGCTCATGCCTTCGGTGCCCATCGAAATTCCGTCGCTGACGCCGATGGTATTGAAGCGCATCCCCACAAGCCCGGCCGCGGTGACGCCTTCCTTCACCTTTGCGGCCAAATCCAGCAGATGCATGTTGCACGGGTTGCCTTCAAACCATACGCTGGCGATGCCAACCTGCGCCTTGTTCATATCGGATTCGGTGAGCCCGGTGGCGTAAAGCATGGCCTGCGAGGCGCCCTGCGACTTCGGCTGCGTGATTCTTGCGCTGTATTTGTTCAGTGGATGGGACATAAGCTTAATCTCAGATTCTATCAGTCACTCGCGCCAAACCGCGCAAAGTACTCTTCGCCGATAGCAGCCGCACCATGGCGCGGTGTACTATAGGAATTTGTGCATGAAAGATTTTTTTGATTCGCTCAAACCGGGGGAAGGGGATTGGTTGCTTGCGCAGTCCATCGACCCGGAACGGCTGCCAGCCCACATCGCAATTATTATGGATGGCAACGGCCGCTGGGCGAACCGCCGTAACATGCCCCGGGTAGCAGGACACCGCGCCGGGATTGACCCGGTTCGCAACACGGTGGAATCCTGCGCGCGCCTCGGCATCACTGCCTTAACGCTGTACGCCTTCTCCGTCGAAAATTGGAAACGTCCCCGCCATGAAGTGGAGACCCTGTGGCGTCTGCTGCGCTTCTATCTCCGCCGCGAACTTCCGGAACTGATGGAGAACAACATCCGTCTGGTGGCCATCGGGCGCCTGGAAGCGTTGCCGAAGCAAGTCCGTCAGGAACTGGAAGCAGCGATGGAGGCGACAGCCGGCAACAACGGCTTGATCGTCAATCTGGCAATCAATTACGGGGGCCGCGCTGAGCTGGTGGACGCCGTTAACGCGCTGCTGGACCAAGCCCGCATCGAAGGCACCCTCGATCGTCTGCAAGTGAAAGAGGAGGACATTGCATCCAAACTCTACACTGCGAAAATTCCCGACCCCGACCTTCTCATCCGCACCTCGGGTGAGATGCGCATCAGCAATTTTCTATTGTGGCAGATCGCCTATTCGGAGATCTACGTGACGGAAACCTTGTGGCCCGATTTCAAGCGGTCGGACCTGCTGCAAGCTATTCTCGACTATCAGAAGCGGGACCGCCGGTTCGGCGGCGTGAAAACGGATGTAGTGCCGGACTCTACCGAACCTGTTGCGGAGGCCGTCGCCGTACCGGCGCGCTAAATCAGCCGAATGAAGCGAGTTTTCACTGCACTCGCTCTCATCCCGTTCGCCATCTACGCCATATTTTTCGGGCCACCCTGGTTTTTCCTGCTCTCCGCCGTTGCGATGGCGCTGCTCTGCTACTCGGAATATTCAAACATCGTAGCCGCCTACGGGATTGAGGCTCCGGGTCTGCCCGGAGCCGCCGCTGGACTCGTGCTGTTTTTCGACATTGCCTATGTCCGGCTGGTGGCCCTTGCCGCGCTGATGCTCTCGCTCCGTCTTCGCGATCTTGTGAACGGTCTGGCGTACGCCGCTGCCATGACGATGGGCGCGGTTTACATATTCGGCGCCTGGAGATGTGCCATCGATTTACGCGCGGTGCATCCCAACTGGCTGCTGTTCGCTCTGGCCATCAATTGGACCGGCGATGTCGCCGCCTACTATGTAGGACGCGCCGTTGGGAAGCACAAGCTGGCGGAACGCATCAGCCCGGGCAAAACCGTCGAGGGCGCTATCGGCTCGCTGGCATCGGCGGCGCTTTTCGGAGCCGGTTTCGCCTACTGGTGGCCAGCCGGACTATCGATGGCCGTTTGGATCCCGCTGGCGATTGTCACCAATGCCGCCGGGCAGTTCGGCGACCTCACCGAATCGGCGCTCAAGCGCGGAGCCGGAATGAAGGACAGCGGTACGCTGCTCCCCGGCCACGGCGGTTGGCTGGACCGGCTCGATAGCAGCCTTTTCACCCTTCCGGTCGTCTACTGCGCCCTGCTGTGGATAAAGCCTTAGCGATAGAACTACGACAGCGCATGATCGAAGACAGGCAGTTGCAAAACCTTTCGCCTGCCAATCAACCTAAATCCGGCAGTTCAAATCCAGCGGATCGTGCCAAGCCGTTGCAATAGCTCAGGCTGGGTATGTGCTTGACTCAAATATAGCCCAGGTAGGGCGGGCCCCCTGGCCGGCGCGGGACGCCCTCGTCCCGCTGCTGGAAGCGAAACGAAAGCCCAATGCGCCAGCCACACGAAACGCTGCGAGACCGTACCCACTTGAGTCAAGCACATACCCAGTTAGCTCAGAACTTCAACTGCTTCGCCGTTCACCCTTTTTGGGGGGCTGATTCCGCTGCAATTGCTTGCGAGCTAACGCCCTTGGTGCGCCTGGGTTTGCCCCGCATTTTGGGATGAGCCCGCAAAAGCTCGACCTCGAAGCAGTCCGCGAATACGAACTGTACCTGCGGAACGAACGGAAGCTACCGCCAGAGCGCATCCACACGTTCGTGACGGCGGTGAAGTTTCTGGAACAAGCCTACGTGGACGAATCTTTGGTCGCGGTTACCGTGGCGGGCGTGCTTTCCGTCTTCGTATCGGACTTACCATCGGACTTGCTGTCCGTCTTCGTATCGGACTTAGTATCTGACTTGGCCGCCGCGTCGCCACCCGGTTTGGGAGCGGGGTTCGTGCCAGAACCCTTAGCGTAGTCGGTGGCGTACCAACCGCTGCCTTTCAAATGGAACGCCGGAGCGGAAACTACCTTTTCGAGCTCGCCGCCACAACCCTCATGAACGGTAAGCGGAGCATCGGAAAATCGCTGGATAAGCTCGAAAACGTGGCCACAGGTCTGGCACTTGTACTCGTACATTGGCATAGCGTTGAGAGTACTACTCTATTCCTTCTTCGCGGATTGCTGGGTCTTACCCTTCGTCAGTACTTCGATGGCGCGCTTCAACAAAGCGTCGCCCTCTTTCTTTGGCTGCGCATCGGGCTGCAGCGCTTCTTCTTCGGTCTCGGGTGTGCCATCGTTGTCTGTCACCAGAATGGTCGGCGTGACTCCGGTGTCCTGAATGGCCTTGCCCGAAGGCGAGTAGAATTTGGCTACGGAAAGAATTACGGCACCGCCATCGTCCATGGAGATGGCGCGGCGCATGGCAGCGTCGCCGTAGGTCCGTTCGCCCACAATTTCCACACGTTTGCTATCCAGCAGCGCGGCTGCGGCGACTTCCGCGGCGGTGGCGGTTCCGCGGTTCGTGATCAGCACCAGTTCTTGCTTGTAGAGGGCCTTGGCTGGGTCGGCGTCAAAATTCTGGCGCGGTACTTTTTGCCCTTGCAGGTAAGTGAGGGTTCCTTTGTCAATGAAGAGATTGGCCAGCATCGCGCCGTCTTCGGGCTTCCCGGCGGCGGAATTCCGTAAGTCGAGCAGGAATTTCTTGGCGCCTTGCTTCTGAAGCTGCGCCAAGGCTGCGGCTACATCGTTCACTTTGGTGCCGTCCAGCGACTGAATCTGAACGAAGCCGATGTCATCCGGCAAGAGCTTGGAGGTAATGGCTGGATACTTCACGACCGCTCGGGCCAAAGTGACTTTCTGCGGTTCCGGCTTGCGAAGATGGAGTACCGATACTTCGACTGAAGTATTGGGTTCCCCGGTGAGCAACATTTCGGCGTACGCCAGTGGCATGTCGCGAGTAGCTACGCCGCCGATGCTCTCAAGCAGGTCGCCGGTATTCAGCCCGGCCTTCGCGGCGGACGAACCGGGAATGGAATCGACCACGCCGACATAACCGAACTTCTTCGAGAGGATGAGACCGACGTTCGCCTTCTTCGCATCCTGGTTCTTGACGTATTGTTTATACTGCTCAGCGTTCAGATAGCTGGCGTACGGATCGATGGATTCGAGCAACCCATTCATCGCTCCGAGAGTCACATTCTTGATGTCGGGCTCTTCTACGTACTCGCTTTTGATCCTAGACAGTACCTCAGTGTAGACGGCGAGGTGACGGTAGGCATCTTCGGGAGAGGCGCTGCGGCCCAGGACGGCACCCAGCAGCAAAAGAACCACCAGTACGGTGGACGATGTGACAACAACCAATTTAAAGCGGCTATTCATAGAATTCCGGCCTTTTCGGGTTACAACCCGCTACTTCTACGATTACTCTAGTGTAACAGACCGACGGCGGCAGCCCAGTATTCGTTTCCACAACATATGTGCCGCAACCGTCATAGACTTAGACGGCGCAAGTCCGCAGGATGAATCAACAAATAAGGAAATAGTTTGTATGGCAGGATACGATAACGAACTTTCCCGGATTGTGGAGGAACTGAACCGGGCAGCGCCGGGCACGCGGACTCCCGAACGAAAGACGCCGCATCTGGTACCTGTCTCGGCCAGTTTGGACCAACTGCTTTCCTACGCGGCCAAAAACAACGCCTCCGATGTGTTGTTGGTTACTGGCTCGGCGGTGGCGATGCGGGTGAACGGGGCGTTGACACCCGCCAACGGGCCGATTCTATCGCCGGATGACATTGCACATCTGCTCTTGCCGCTGCTGGACCCGGCCCAGTTCGAAGAGTTACAGCGGTCCAGGTCGGTGGATTTCTGCTTCGTGCGGGAGGCTATCGGGCGGTTCCGGGCAAACCTGCACTATCAGAGGGGCACGCTGGCGGCCAGTGTGCGGCTGCTGCCGGCGCGCATTCCAACGCTGGAGTCGCTCCATTTACCACCGGGACTCAGCCGCCTGGCCGAGCGCAGGCAGGGCCTGGTGCTGGTGACGGGGACCACCGGCTGCGGCAAGACCTCCACGCTGGCGGCGTTGATTGACCTGATTAACAACAAGCGGCGTGACCACATTGTGACGATTGAAGATCCGATTGAGTACCAGCATCCGAACCGCAGCTCGATTGTCGAGCAGATTGAGGTGGGGCATGATACGCCGGCTTTCGTGAACTCCCTGCGGAGCATTCTGCGGCAGACGCCCGATGTGATTCTGGTGGGAGAAATGCGCGATCCGGAGACGATGGCGACTGTGTTGACGGCGGCGGAAACGGGGCATCTGGTGTTTTCTACGCTGCATTCGAACGACGCGTCGCAGGCGGTTTCGCGCATTCTCGATTCGTTTCCTGCCGGGCACCAGCCGCAGATCCGGCAGCAACTGTCACTGGCGCTGCTGGCGGTGGTGGCGCAGCAGCTAGTGCCAGCCTCCGATGGCGTTGGGCGTTATCCGGCGCTGGAGGTGATGATGGCGTCGGACGCGATTCGAAATCTGATCCGGCGCGGGGAGGATCATCAACTGCGGTCGCAGATTTCGATTGGCCGGGCGGAGGGGATGATTACGATGGAGCAATCGCTGGCGGAACTGGTGCGGACGGGGCGGATTTTGAAAGAGACCGCGTATGCGCATTGTTTCCGGGTGGACGATTTGCGGCGGCATATCGAAGGGTGAGGTTAATCCCACGCAAGCGTGACTGCGCCCGCCACGATCAGCAGGCCACCGAGGCATTTCTTCATCGTCAGTGGCTCACCGAGGAACAATGCGGCCAGCACGATTACCAACGCAACGCTCAGTTTGTCGATCGGCGCGACTTTCGAGGCCGGACCCATCTGCAAGGCGCGATAGTAACAGAGCCAGGACGCCCCGGTCGCCAAGCCTGACAGCCCGAGGAAAAGCCAAGTCCGCGGCGAGATGCGCGAAATTGCGCCTGGTTGCCGGGTCGCGAAGGCGATTCCCCAAGTGAAGGTGAGTATGACGGTTGTGCGGATTGCCGTCGCGAGGTTGGAATCGATATGCGCTACGCCGATTTTACCGAAGATCGCGGTGGCCGCGGCGGCCAAGGCGGAGAGCAGCGACCAGTGAATCCATGTCATATTCACAGTGTCTCGCATATGTCGCACGCGCTGGCCGAGCTGCCTGGTACTGTGACAGGCAGGTCCGCTCCAGTGATCTTCCGGGCACCACTGCCGCCCTCGTAATCCGCAAAGAAGGCAATTGCCGATACGTACCGGTGGTACCGGTCGCGGGCGCATTCGGCAACCGGCCGGCGAGCGGAACCAGTTCGTGGATTCGAACCGCCGATGGACCTTGGTCCGGACCTCGATCTGGTGACCATGGACCCTTTGCCACGGGGGAGCAAACGCCCAGTCTCGGGACCAACGTGTCCACATCGCCGAGGATGCCACCGGTCCGTGGAGGCGAATATAGGCGTGCGCGAGTGCTGCCCCGCTTTTTGTGGGCGTCTGTTGAGCAGACAACGAGACATCTCCGGCGTGAGGAACATTCCGCAGGGCTACCCACCAGCGCGCGACTGCGGGATTCGCGGAGTCAGTAAGCGTGGCCGCGGTTGTCGACGTCGGTCACCACGACGTTATCAGGCTGATCGAGGCTGAAAAAGACGCGCCACTTGCCGATGCGGAGGCGATACCGGCCTTTCAGCGCACCCTTCAGCGCCTTGACGTCGCCGCGACCGTCAGTAGCAAACGCTTCCAAGGCGTGAATAATACGGTTCGCGCCGGAGCGGTCCATGTGGGCGAGTTAGCGCTGAGCGGCAGGCTTATAGACGAGAAGCCGTTTCACAGACCTAGCCGTTGCTTCAATTCCCAGTGAGAGATGCCCTCTCCTTGTTCGGCTTCGGCGGCCAAGATGCGGGCGGCGGTCCCTTCGTCGACTTCTTCTTCGGGGGCCTCAGCGAGGAGACGGGCGAACTCCTCATCACTGATGGGCTGCGGGGGGGCCAGAAGGGCCAAGAGGGCGTGGACCTGCTGCGGAGGCAAGGCATCGATAATCTCATGAAGCTGGTCCAGGTCACTCATGATTCTCTCCATTGCCGACACTGCGCCACGTCTCCAGTATACCGGGATACGCAGAAAACGGGTTACGCAACTTCGTAAGCGTCCCCGGCCCGCATTTTCCGTTGGCCGCGGGCGAGAGAGGCATTCCGCAGGGTCAATCCCTGCCCCACAAAACTGTTCGCCCTTTACTAAGGCGCCACATTGCGACCGCCATACGAACGAATGTTCCCTCACCATGCCGTTGCCGATACCGAAAGCGCCATCAGGAGAATGCCGGCCAGACGACCGCACCCCGCTCTCTGGGACGTCACCACCGCTGGCTTTAGATTACAGTGAGCGCGGCGAAGTCCATTTGAGTTCGATACTCCGGCTTGGCCCACTTCGAATCGAATGGACCAGACAGTGCAAAAGCCAGAACGGAAGGGGGACCAGGCCCCCACCTTCCATCAAGTTTCTTTGCAAAATCTCCTAATTAGAATCAATCACTTGCAAGAATTCCACATCTGCGGATTGTCCGTAAGGCATTGGTTCTAGGCTCCACGGGATCTACCTCCACCGGCGGAGATAGTTTCAGCCTGTGAGCGCAATTGAAAAAGCCCGGCGATCCCGGCCGGGCTTCCGATAATTGAAAGGCGCAACTGATCTAGACGTGCGCGGGCTTGTGCCGGTTCAAGATCTCGGTCATCTGATCTTTCAGATGAAGCTTCAGCTTTTTCAGATGGACTTCCTCCATCTGGTCCTTCTCCGTCAATGCGTGTTTAGCCTCCAGGGCCTCAAGCTTCTCATCGTATTCCGAGTGCTCCTCGCAAAGACGCCGGAACTCGTCGTCAGTTGCCATCAGGTGCGCCTTTAATTCTTCCTGCGCTAAATTCTCCATACTGGGCTTCTCCTTTGTCCGCTACTGCGCCCGAGTCGAGCCATAGTGGTGCGGCCGGCTCGTGACACTTCAGAAGTTAACACGTTTTAATCAACGTGACAACCGCATTACGATGGCTGCTTCCACGGGATCGTCGTAATACTTTTCTCTTCGGCCGATTTCAGCAAATCCTAATTTCCGATAGAGATTTTGCGCCACCTCATTGGACTCCCTTACCTCCAGAAACACTTGTCTAGAGTCGATGTGCCGCAATAACCGGGTGCCGATCCCGCGGCGGCGGAATTCAGTATCCACCGCCAGGTTCAGCACTTCCACTTCATCGTCATCCACCCGGCGGCTCACCAGGAACCCCACGATGTGCCCGCGCAATTCAGCTACATGCAGATCGTAGTCCAGGTAGTTGGCGGGTTCCCAATGCGCCGCATCGCGCGTTGCCGTTTGAATGCTTTGAATCTGGGGAAGGTCCTCCCGCGAACCGGCCCGAACACGCACGAAGCCCTCCGGCAGCAATCCGGTCCAAAGATCGAATTGCTGCCAGCCCAGCGCCTTCCAGTTGAATTGCGTCTCTGCGATCTCCCGCGCCGCGACTGCGATTCGGTGCCGCAAATCCGGGTTCGCGAGCAGTTGCTCAATCGCTTCGGCGAATTCCTCCGCTGTATCGGCGATCCAAACCGACCTCCCATGCTCCAGCCCCAGCCCGGCGCATCCGGACGTTGTAGAAACCACAACCCGCTCCATCGCCATCGCCTCCAGCACTTTCAGATTGGTGCCGGCTGAAACCTTGGTTGGCACAATCACCACATTCGAGTTCACGTACAGCGGTTGTACGTCCCGCACGAAGCCGTGCAGTTCGATGGCGTCGTCGATGTACGGAGGCATGGGTGAATTCCAGTAGAGTTCGGGTTCCGGTCCGGCCACGGCGGTAAGCGCGATGCCCGGAACGTTGGCCCGCAGCGTGCGCCATACTTCTTCCGTGAAGTAGCGATATGCCACGATGTTCGGAAAATGACGGAACGATCCCACGAATAGCAGGCGAGCTGAAATTGGCTCCGATTGCGGCTGGAACCGGTCCAGGTCCACGCCGTTAGGAATCGAACGCGCATCGGCATGCGGCAGAAGCGCGGTGTCCTTTTCCGACATTACGACCACGCGTTTGAAGTTCGCCGCCACGCGCCGTTCATACCAAAGCCAGCGGTGATAGTTCCACCACGAAGAGAACGTTCGTTCGCGTTCGTGGATCTGCCGGTAGAGGTCAAAGGTGACATCGTGCTCCACCAGAACATCGCCGCCATAAGAAGCCATGTGCGTGTATTCCACCTGCACGACTCGGATTTCGTATTGATGCCGAAGTTCAGTCAGCAATCGTTGCATGGTGGGCGAACGGAACTCCGGCACCTCGGGCGGTTCCAGCGTGGACCAACGGGGTTCGCGATAGCGGTTGTTCGGAACGACGATGACCTTCGCGCACAGTGCAAGAATCGGCGCAAGGTCCGCGGGATCAATTGTGCCGGCGAACGAGAACAGGAACACATCGAAGTCCCGCGCTGCCTCGCGCAGCATGTGAAATATCCGGACCGCGCCGCCGTGGCTCAATGGATAAGGGAAGTATGGTGACACCACCGCAATCCGGGGCCGTCCGGAAGAGAGCGGGCGTCCATCGTGGATCTCCGCATCTACCGGGAACACGGAACGGTCGCGCTTCCAGGGCACCAGCCAACCGGGGCGCAGAAAAATACGGTCCAGCGGAACGCCGCGCACGAATAGCCAGGACGAAATCGCGGAGCCCAGGGAAAGGTGATGCCGCTCCAGCCGTTCGTTGAACGCCAGAATCTTATGCGGGGCCCGTAGCCATGCCGCCCGCCGCAGCCGCCGGTATCGGGGCCCGGCCGCATAAAGTACCGGCGCCAGACCAATCCGTTTCCGCCGCAACGTTTGATCGATGTCGCTTAATCGGATACAAGTTACACCGGCGATGTCGACAGGCTCATCGTCGAGGGTAACCGCGTAGTGCTCCCGGTCCGGAACCAGTATCCGGATCTGCTCAAGCATCCCTAGCGCAACCGGCGCAGGTCCGGCGAGGAAACTGACGACCACGGCCTCCGGGTCCTTCCTAAACAATTTGTATAAAAGATGTTTGATCCTCACGGTCGCCGCAGAGATAGTTTTAACACGCCCACCGACAGCAATGGGAGCGCTGCCAGCGTGAAACAAACGGGACTCCATCCAAACCCGGTGGACCAGCGCCCGATCAGCGGCGCAATAAACGCCTGCATCAAACCAAAAGATCCCGTCAGCGCCGCCACGCTAAGCGCTGCCCGCCCCGGTCCGAAAAGATCAAGCGGGATGGTGTAGTAGTTCACGCTCAGACAGGTTACCGCGAATAGGCTAAGCGAAATGGCAGCCGTTGCCAGGGCGGGAGAAGGCAGCAGCGGAGCGGCCGCGGTGAATAACACGAACACCGCCGCGCCCAGCGAGATTCGCAGCCGCGCCTGAAATACCGGCATGCCCGTCCGGATGAAATGCAACGCCAGCCACCCGCCCAGCAGTCCGCCCAGCGTGGCAAAGATCGGCGGGATCCATACGAATCGCAGATTGGCTTGCGATTCAGTCAGGCCGTACACATTGACCAGAAATAGCGTGGACCAACCGAACCACAGGCTGTAGACTGTCATCGAGAGCATGTTCGCCGCGATCAGGCCAAGGAAACGCCGGTCGCGTAGCATCGGCATGATCGGGATACGGGAAGCCGTCGCTGCATCGCTTACCGCAGGCGTCTTGCGTGCCACCCACAACCACACCGGAATCCAAAGGAAGCCCATCAGTCCGGTTACGACGAACGCCGATCGCCATCCGCTTCGCGCCGAAATCCACGTCGCCAGCAGTGGCGCTGCCGCCGATCCCAGGGTGATTCCCACTTGGCTGATTCCCAGTCCTAATGCGCGATTGTGCGGTTCCAAATACAGCGCGCCCGCCTTTCCATTCGCCGGAATGCCTCCCGCTTCGGCAAACCCAAGCGCTGCCCGGCAGATCATCAGCCCGCCCAGGCTTCCCACCAGACCAGTGCTGGTCCCCGCCAGGGACCAAAGCCCGACAAGTACGCAGGCGCCCCACGTCAGCCCAACCCGGTCGATGAACAAGCCCATGAGAGGAGAGCTGAAAGCATACACAATGGAGAACGCCGATATTACGTAACCGAACTGCTCGCTGTTAATTTGGAACTCATTCCGCAGCGTTACGGCAAGTGCCGACAGAAGATTACGGTCCAGATAGTTCAATGCCGAAGCAAAATAGAGCACACCAACAGTGGCCCAGCGGCGCTGCGAAGGGGTGAGCATCCTTACTGTGCTGCCCCGTGTTCTGGCCGCAGATGGTCGGCACGGTGGGTCCGGCGTTGCTCTGCGGGAACGGCAATCTACACCGGTGCGTTGACCACCTTCGTCCACACC
>JANYCV010000147.1 GCA_025360145.1 Acidobacteriaceae bacterium | reverse complement strand
GAAGCGGAACTCGGCCAGATTGCCTGGCTACACTACGGCCGCTATCTCTTTGAACGCATCAAAGGGAAGCCAACGCAATACATCACCAGGCGCCAGGAATTCTACGGGCGCGATTTCACCGTCTCACCGCACGTCCTGATTCCCCGCCCCGAGACCGAACTGCTGGTCGAAGCCGCCCTCACGCTTGAAGGCCGTATCGTAGACGTGGGCACGGGGTCCGGCGCAATCGCCATCACGCTAAGCCTGGAAAAACGACAGCGCATCCTTGCGACAGACATCTCCGCACCGGCACTTAAAATCGCGGCAGGCAATGCCCGCGCGCTTGACGCAAATGTAGACTTCCTCCAAGGCGACCTCTTAAGCTCCCTAGCAAGCCGCTCGATAGACGCCATAGTCTCCAACCCGCCCTACATCTCAAACAACGATCTCGCAGAAATGCAGCGCGAAGTCCGCGATCATGAGCCGCATCTGGCCCTCTTCGCCGGACCCACCGGCACAGAAATCTACCGCCGCCTGATCGCTGAGGCCGCCAGGGCACTGAAGCCCGGCGGCAATCTCTTACTGGAACTGGGGTATGATTCGCAAGCAGCCGTGCGCGCTATGCTGGACGAATCCTGGACGGAGATCACCGTCACAAACGATCTAGCTGGAATCCCCAGAATCCTCCGCGCCCGCACCCATCCATGAGAACCATCTTCCACCTCGACATGGACGCCTTCTTCGTCTCGGTGGAAGAACTCTACGACCCATCGCTAAAAGGAAAGCCCGTCGTCGTAGGCGGAAAGTCCGACCAGCGCGGCGTAGTCTCCGCGGCCAGCTACGCGGCAAGGAAATTTGGCGTCCACTCCGCCATGCCCCTGCGCACCGCCCACCAGCTTTGCCCGCAAGCGATCTTCGTCGAAGGCCACCCCGAGCGCTACCGCGAGAGCTCGCAAAAAGTCTTCAACGTGATGAACCGCTTCTCGCCTAAAGTGGAAATGGCTTCCATCGACGAAGCGTATCTCGACATGACCGGTACCGAGCGGCTCCACGGCCCCGCCATGAAAGCCGCGCACCTGCTGCACGAAGCCATTCAGCAAGACACCAACCTCCACTGCTCCATCGGCATCGGCACAACGCGAATGGTGGCGAAAGTGGCATCCGATCAGGCGAAACCCAACGGCATTCTCTGGATTCCACCGGGCCAGGAAGCCCGCTTCCTCGCCCCGCTCGACATCCGCAAGATACCCGGCGTAGGCAAGGCGACCGAAAAGCGCCTCAACGATTTCGGCATCACCCGCGTAGGCCACCTCGCCGCGCTCGACGAATCGTTCCTCGAATCGCAGTTGGGAAAATGGGGCCTTGCGTTAGCCGGAAAGGCCCAGGGCCTGGATGCCGGAGGCTACTTCGATTCCGCCGTCGGCGCGAACGAAGATCCGAAATCCATCAGCCACGAGAACACCTTCGACGAAGACACCGCCGACGCCGCGAAGGTGGAGGCAACGTTAGCCATGATGTCGGAAATGGTAGCCCGCCGCCTGAGGGAGCACAACCTGCACGCCCGCACCATCCAGATCAAACTGCGCTATTCCGACTTCAGCACCTTCACCCGCGCAGAAACCCTGGACCACGCAACCCAACTGGACATCGAAATAATCGAGACCAGCCGCGAACTGTTCCGCCGCAACTGGACCGGAGCCAGGGTCCGTCTCATCGGCGTGCAAGCGACGGGGCTGGACGCGCACGAAGGCCAGCTCAATTTACTCGAAGAAGAAAAAACCCGCCGCTGGCGCAACGCCCTGGGCGCGGTAGATCGCTTGAGAGATAAGTACGGCAACACCAGCGTCTCTCTAGCCTCGGGTCTCAAAGGCAATTACAAAGAGAAGGTCCACGAAAACCCGGCGAATCTCCCCGGCAAATCTCCGAAGCCGTAATCTGTAGTATTCTCAACTTGATCTGACAGACAGCGATGGCCGGTCTTCACATATGGGACATCTTAATTCCGAAAACGCCGTTTTCCATTCCGCATCTCAACCTCCGGTTAGGCCGGCTACGAGTACAATCTACGTGTACACCCCGGAATTCGTCAGAATTGACGGAACGAGGAATCACCTTTGAATGCGACTCCTACTAAGACACACGCTACGTCATCTGCTGGATATTAGTCCCGGGCCCACGATGCTTGCGCGTCTTCTGTTGTTGCTCTCCACGATTCAGCCAATGTGTGCCCAGGATGGCGCCTCTCTCTACCGTCGCTTCTGCGCCGCTTGCCACGAATCCGGAGCCATCGAGCGCGCACCCATTCGCTCCCATCTCTCCGAAATGTCTGCCGAGCGCATACTCGGCTCCATGGAAAGCGGCGTCATGTTCAATCAAGCCCGTCCGCTTGCCTCTAACCAGCGCGATGCTGTGGCCGAATACCTCGCAGGCAAGAAACTCGGCTCTGGCAAAGCCGAAGACGAACCCGATCGTTCCGCCTTCTGCTCCGGCGCGCCGGGAACATTCGAGAGCCCCTTTTCCGCGCCTCACTGGAATGGCTGGGGCCTCACCCCGGAGAACAGCCGCTACCAGCCGCCAGCCATGGCCGGGCTTTCCGCCACTGATCTGCCTCGCCTAAAACTCAAATGGGCTTTCGGCTTCCCCGGCGATATCCGCGCCTACTCGCAGCCCACCATCGCCGGCGGGCGCTTGTTTACCGGTAGCGCGTCCGGTCGCATTTATTCGCTCGATGTAAAGACCGGTTGCCTCTTCTGGTCCTTCCGCGCCGCCAGCTTTGCCCGCAGTGCCGTCGTCATTGCTCCACTAGCCGGCCGCTACATCGCAATGTTCGGCGATGGCCGCGCCAACGTCTACGCCCTCGACGCCGCCACCGGCAAACTTCTTTGGAAAACCACCGCCGACGATCACCCTGCCCGCCGCATTACCGGTGGTATTAAGATCCACAACAACCGGGCTTACGTACCTGTCGCTTCCGGTGAAGAAAGTTCGGCCCTGGATCCGATGTATGGATGCTGCACATTCCGCGGCAGCGTCGTCGCCCTCGACCTGGCCACCGGCCGGCAAATCTGGAAAACCTTCGTTATTCCCAACGAACCTCGTCCAACGAAAACGAACCTCCGCGGCGTTCAACAATACGGCCCTTCCGGCGCAGGAATCTGGTCTTCACCCACCATCGACGTTAAGCGCAACGCTCTATATGTGACCACTGGCGATTCTTATTCCGACCCGGCCGCTCCCCAGTCCGATGCAGTCGTCGCTCTTTCGCTCGACACCGGCCGCATCCTCTGGTGGAAACAACTCACCCCTGGCGATGCCTACAACATAGCTTGCGGACCTCTGCGCGACAACACCAACTGTCCGGAAGCCCAAGGTCCGGACTATGACTTCGGTGCCTCCGCCATCCTCATTGAGCTGCCCGAAGCCCGGCGCGCCCTCATCGCCGGCCAGAAGTCGGGCTGGGTCCACTCCGTCGATCCCGATCGCAATGGTGAGATTCTTTGGCAGCGCCGCATCGCACGCGGCGGGGTCACGGGCGGTATTCAGTGGGGGCCCGCCGCCGACCGGGATCACGTTTACGCCGCCATCTCCGACATCGACGACCGCCGCCGCTTGATTCCCGGCGGAGGCACTTTG
The DNA here is from genome assembly GCA_025360145.1 of Acidobacteriaceae bacterium. Classification (GTDB taxonomy): domain Bacteria; phylum Acidobacteriota; class Terriglobia; order Bryobacterales; family Bryobacteraceae; genus JANXXV01. The sequence goes on along the minus strand of JANYCV010000147.1, from coordinate 2,727 downwards.
AGGGAACTGAATCCGCTTGCAGGCGGCGGCCTATTCGCCCTCGCGCTGGCCACTGGCGCTACGAAATGGCAGGCCGAGCCCGGAGCATGTGACGACCGCCGGCCATGCAGCCCCGCTCAATCCGCCGCCGTCACCGTCGCCGGGAACATCGTCTTCAGTGGTGCCCTGAGTGGCCATCTTCGCGCCTACTCCGCCGCCACAGGTGAAGTTCTCTGGACCTACGACACCTACCGTCCGTTTGAAACCATCAACGGCGTGAAAGCCCACGGCGGCTCCATTGATGGCCCCGGCCCGGTCATCGTCGACGGCATGCTCTACACAAACTCCGGCTACGGCCTCTACGGTGGCCAGCCTGGCAACGTCCTGCTAGCGTTTTCCCTGCTGGCTGAAACTAAGTAAACCGCCGCCATTGGCGCTCTCTCGCGAAGCGCGGCGGCCTTCGATGTCAGCACGTAATCTGATTGTGTCGAAGGCGCGATTTCGGCGCATTGTGGACGGATGACGGCCCATCCGGAAGTTACGGACCCAAGTGCGCGGATTGGCCAATCGCGGGTCCGCCGGACACCGGAAGCTGCAAGGTCAAATCTGACGTATCACCCTAAATCCGGTGGTTCGAACGCTGTGGATCGTAACAAGTCGCTGAAGGAGATCAGGATTTCGACTGCTTCGCGGTCCACTATTCGTCTGATAACTAACTCCGCTGCAACTGCTTGCGGGCTAAAGGCTTATCCGATTTTGGGCGGCTTCAACTGCCGCATTTTGGGTCACCAGTCGGCGGTGCTTGTCTGAGAGTGGCCGGCAGCAACGAGACTTAACAACGGCCTGGGATGGGATCAACGCGCTAAATCCTGGGGCTTGGGCGAAGTCCCATTTCAAAGCGTGTGCCGCAACCTTAATTCTTCCCGGACTCATACTCGAGCCGCCGGTGTTGCCTTAGTAAATGTCATTTGACCGGGAATTCTAATTGTCGCCCATCACCCATCCCTTACCGGCGGATTAGGGACTACAGCCCCTCACCAGAGTTTTGAGACAAGACTAACAGTTACAAACGGTGTATCCGTCTGTTAGACTAATATCTTGGCGGCCAGGTAGCTCAGGGGTAGAGCGCAGCCCTGAAAAGGCTGGCGTCGGGGGTTCAAATCCCTCCCTGGCCACCATACTTTGAGGAACTTATACCCATCCTCAGCCACGGACCTGTTTTAAAACCATAATCCAAGCTCGCCGGGAATTGTCTGCCCCATCGGTAAGCTTGTGAGGACGAGGCACCTCAGTACAGCCGCATCCAGTACAAGTCACTCTTGAATTCAGTGCAGCGTCTATGAACCTAAATCCGGTAGTTGGAGCCGTCCAAAATCGGAAAGGACTTTAGCCTGGAAGCAGTTGTAACGGAATCAGTTATCACCTGCGGGGGTGATCCGCGGGATTTGAAGTGCCAGATTTAGGATGAATTAGCTGGACAGATCGAATACTGTGGGTTCACCCCAAAATACGCGTTGAGCGGGTGATAATAATGGGCGGCGTATAAGTAATGGCGGTTGAGGATCGCGGATTCTTCGATTCGCTGACCGACCGCGTAGTCAGATGTGGATGGTAGGGGTCTGCCGAAGATAGATTTCAGCAAACTTGGAATCCAGAACTTACAGACACTCCGCCTGGGCAATATCGCTGTAAGCTATTAATTCCACATAGGGGCTTTTTATCTCCGACAGACTCCCAGAACCAGATCAGCAGGAGCGGGAGCGGAAATCGACGTCGATAAAATGCGATCCCGCGATATGCATATAATTCTGAAATACCATACAGTTCCGGCCGGAATCTTTCGCCTTGTAAAGCGCTTCATCGGCGGTGCGGACTAGCATCTCCGCGTTGACCGGGCCAGAACCGGTAAATGTGCTGCAACCAAAGCTGGCCGACAGTTGAAGCGGGCCTTTCAACATCTCCATTGGTTCGCCGTAGATGGCGGCGCGCATGCGCTCCGCCTGGTTCCGGGTGCTCTCTTCGTCGCAGCCAGGCAATATCACCAGGAATTCCTCACCGCCGTACCGGCCCACCGCATCGTAGGCGCGTACGGAGTTCTGCATTCGCCGCGCCGCCTCGCGAAGCGCCAAATCCCCGGTGAAATGGCCGCGGGAATCGTTGATTTGTTTGAAATGGTCCAGATCGAGGAGGACTACGCCGCACGGGGAGTGCTCCCGCGCCGACCGCGTCAACTCCCGATCCAGCGTGGCTAGTATCGACGAGCGGTTCCAAAGGCGCGTCAAATGGTCCCGGGTGGCTTGTTCCCGTAGCGCTTCCCGCGTGGCCAACAACTCCGCCTGCAGTTCGACGATTCTTATTCCAGCGCGGAGGCGGACTTTCAACTCATGTTGGTCGAAAGGTTTAGTCAGGTAGTCGTCGGCACCGGAATCCATGCCTGCCACAACATCTTCCTTCAAGCTTCGGCTGGTCAGGAGAAGGATGTAGGTGTAGGGTTCGATCGCCTTCTGGCGGACCATCCGGCATACCTCAGGACCGGTCTGCCCAGGCATCATCCAATCGAGAATCGCAATACTAGGCGCGTCGTCGCCCTGCAGAATCTTCCAGGCCTCGGTTCCATCGCATGCCACTACAACTTCGTAACCCCAATTTCTAAGGGTAGCCACCAAGAGGTGGCGGGATACGAGACTATCATCAGCAATCAGTATTCGCATTCCGTTCCGTGGCTTTGGCGCCGCGCTTTTCCCGGTG
>JANYCV010000135.1 GCA_025360145.1 Acidobacteriaceae bacterium | reverse complement strand
TGCTCGCCTTGCTCGGCTCCGCCTCTTATGTTTGCGATTGCGTAGATAAATCCGCGGTCCAACAGACTTAGGCGGCTTGAGACGAAGGACGCTTCCATGTTGATTCCGTAGGAACCGTAGCCGTAGAGCAGCAGCGGTGCGTTCGCGGCGCCTTTCTTGTAGACCAACGAAATCGGAATTCTAGTTCCGTCCTCCGCTGTCGCGAAGATACGCTCCGATTGATAGAGATTGGGATCGTAGCCTCCCAGCACGGACTCCTGTTTGCGCAGTTCGCGGGTTCTTGTCCCCATGTCGTAGTCGTAGACGGAGGCCGGCGTTATCAGCGAAGTGTAGCGGAAGCGGAGGGTTTGTGTTTCGTATTCGTAGTTGTCCACCGCGGCCACGCTGTAGCTTGGTTCGTCGAACGTTACGTCATGGATGTTGCCGGTTGCGCTGGCGTGAACCCTTATTTTGAGCAGTCCGTTTTCGCGTTCGTAGAGCGTCAGGAAATTTTGAAATGCGTCGATTCCCTCCAGCTTCACTTCCGGACGATGAGGAATTACTTCAGTCCAGTTCTGCCTTGCGGGACTCGCTATGGGAACGCTCATCAGGCGGAAGTTTTTCGCGTGGTCGTTTGTGCGGATGAGGAATTGATCGCCTTGGTCCTGCACGTGGTACTGATGCTCGGGACGTCTTGGATCGATCAAGTGAACTTCGCCTTCCGGGTGATCGGCGGAGAGGTAGTGAACCTCGGTGGTGTTCTTGCTGTGGATGTCGATCAGAACGAAGCGCCGGCTGCGGGTCTTGTTTATGGAGACGAAGAAACGCTCATCTTGTTCGTGGAAGACCAGGGTGTCCGCGGAGTTTGGCGATCCTAATTTGTGGCGCCAGACTTTTTCGGGCCGCTTTGCGGCGTCAAGCGTTACGTAGAAAAAAGTCCGGTTGTCGTTTGCCCAGACGATTGCGCCTTGATTGCCGGAGGTCTGATCCGGTAGAAGGGCACCGCTTGTCAGATCCTTGACGAAGATGGTGTAGTCTTCGTCGCCTTCGGTGTCAACGGAGTAGGCGAGGAGATTGTGATTGGTGCTGGGCTGGATTGCTTCGATACGGAAATATTTCTCGCCTATGGCGAGTTGGTTTTCGTCCAGGATTAGTTCTTCGGTTTGGGAGTTAATGGCTTTGCGGCAGTGAATGGTGTACTGCTGCCCTGCTTCGGTCCGGGTGTAGTAGAGATAGTCGCCGCGGCATGCCGGAACGGTGATGTCGGTTTCCTGAATGCGGCCGAGTATTTCGTTGTAGAGCGTCTGCTGCAGGGCCTGGGTATCGGCCATCACGGCGTCGGTGTATTGGTTCTCGGCTTCGAGATAGGCGATTACTTCCGGGTTGGTTTTTTCGCGGAGCCAAAAGTAGGGGTCTATACGCGTGTCGCTGTGGACGGTTATTGCATTTGGGATTTGCTTTGCTGTTGGGGGATTCAAGCTAGTGTCCTGTTGTTAGTGAGAGTTGACGGGGATCGCGAGAGCGCGACCGGGGGGCGCGCGCCGACGAGGGCGTCCGCCCCACCGTTGGGATCGTTGGCATTGGTAGTACTTTGGGATCGGTTGCATTGGCAAGAAGTAGATGGGATGACGGGATACTATGTCATCTCTTCCCGGCCCAGGTAGAGCTCGGCTATAACCTGGCGGAAGTTTTCGAGCACTTGGGTGCGGCGCACTTTCATGGTGGGGGTGAGCTCTCCGTTTTCGATGGAGAAGTCGCGATCGAGGATGCGGAATCTTTTGATCTGCTCAAAGGAGGCCAGTTGTCGATTGGCGCGCTTCACTGCCTGGCCCACCTCAGCCAGAACCGGCTGGGCCGTAACCAATTCCGGGAGCGGACGGTTCTTGAACTCCTCCATTCCTTTTAGCGTTTCCGCAGCGGCAACATTCAGGGTAAACAGCGCGGTTACGTAGGGCTGGCGGTCGCCGATCAAGAGCACCTGGTTGATGACGGGCTCCATCTTGAAAAGGCCTTCGATGCGGGAGGGATAAATCTTTTTTCCATTCGAGGAGACGATGAGTTCCTTCTTTCGCCCGGTGATGTAGATGTAGCCTTGTGTGTCCACTTCGGCGATATCGCCTGTATGTAGCCAGCCATCGCGCAGCACCGCTCTGGTGGCTTCCGGGTCCTTGTAATAGCCGCTGAAAAGAGTGGGGCTCTTGATTAGCAGTTCGCCGTCTTCCGCGAGTTTGATTTCAATGCCCGGGAGCAGCTTGCCGATGCTGCCCGAGCGCGGCGTGGCGATGGGGTTTAACGCAACGATGCCTCCCTCGGTGAGGCCGTAGCCTTCCACCAGCGGGAGCCCGATGGCTTCGAAAAAGTGCGCCAGATCCTGGCCCAGCGGCGCCGCACCCGACGCGGCAATCCGAAGACGCCCGCCGAGACGCTGGCGAATCTTCTGGAACACCAGACCGTCCGCCAACTTGAGCGCCGATTTCATCCAGCCGGGCACCGTTCGCCCTTCATGCCGGAGGTGAGCCGCCTTGAGGCCGAGCCCAAGCGCTCCGTAGAACAGCTTGCGCGTGACCAGCGGACGCTTCTTGATCTCGGTGGAGATGCTGGCGAAGACCCGTTCCCAGACGCGCGGAGGGGCCAGCAGAAACGTGGGGCGAATGATCCTTAGTTCCGCCGGCATCTTCGTCAAGCCTTCTGAAAAGTACACCGGCATTCCGTAGAGGATGGGCAGAAACTCGCCGACAATTCTTTGCGCTATGTGCGCGGATGGAAGGAAGACCAACGTGGAATCGTTCGGATTCAAGGGGAGCACGTGCGGTCCCATTTCGATATTGGAAACGATGGCACGGTGCGTGGCAAGACCCATTTTCGGTTCGCCGGTTGCGCCGGAAGTGAGGTAGAGAACGGCCGGGTCTTCGGGCGAGATGGCCGCTTGCAGGCGCGCGAACAGCGCCGGATCGGCCGCCATCGCCGCGCGGCCGTGGTCCCGGAGCTGATTCAGCGTCAGGACGCCCGGCATTTCGCCGGTCAAAAGAATCCACGTGGCTGGGCCTTCCGGGGCTCCGGCCTCCCGGAGCGTTCGCAGCGTCTTCGGATCTTCGACGAAGATCGCCTTCGCATCCGCATTGGCTATTCCACGGACCAGATCCGCGGGGGGCAGACTGGTGTAGAGGGCGGCGGAAATACATCCGTTGGCGATTGCGCCCTGATCGGCGAAATAGAACTCGGCGCGGGTCTCGGAATCGAGCGCCACGATGTCGCCCTTGCCGATGCCGATGGCGTGGAGACCGCAGGCTACTTCACGGACGATGTCGCGGTATTGGGTCCAGGTATATGTTTCATACTTTGGCGCCTTCTTTGATCCGGCCGGCTGGTGCAATGCGATGGCGTCCGGCTGCTTCCGGGCGGCATCTTCGAGAACTTCAGGTAGAGTGCGCGGACTCATCGCTTCAGTTTTTCCATGGGCTTATTCAGGATATCGGGTGTACCCCTACAGGGTAGAATATGGCGATGCCATTTGAAAAAGAGCTGGCGGTTGCACGGCGAGTGGCTCGCGAGTCCGGCGAGCTGGCGATGCGGTTGCAGGCGCAGGGAGTGGAGGCGGAGGAAAAAGCCGATCTTTCCCCGGTGACCATTGCCGATAAGGAATGCGAGAAGCTGATTTCGCGCCTTTTGTTGGAGGCGTTTCCGGACGACGGGCTGCTGGGGGAGGAAGGCGCGAACAGGGAGTCCGCGAACGGACGGAAGTGGATTATCGACCCGATTGACGGCACGCGGGATTTCGTTCGCGGCACGCCGGTGTGGTCGGTTTTGATTGGTTTGGAAGTCGACGGCGTTGTGGAGACAGGGGTGTGCCACTTGGCGCCGCGCGGCGAGACGTTTTTCGCTATTCGCGGGCATGGGGCTTTCCGCGACGATACGCAGATCGGGATTTCCCGTGTGAAGTCGGCGTCGGAGGCGGCCGCGTCGGCTGCTCCACCGTCGATGGCGTCTGCGACCACACACGGCCAGCCGGCCGGCACGGCCTGACCGGGCGCGAGCG
>JANYCV010000113.1 GCA_025360145.1 Acidobacteriaceae bacterium | reverse complement strand
TTGCCCAGAGCCCTCAAATCGCAGGGCGATCAACCCGCCGTAGTGCTTCCGCTCTATCCAAGCGCCGAAAGATTCCTGGCAAATTCATCCCGAGTCTACGACGGTTTGCCTCTTTGGCTCGGATCCACACGCTGGAACGCCGACATTAGGCTGCTGATGCACGATGGTATTCCCTTCTATTTCGTGGATTGCCCGCAGTTATACCGGCGCGACGGTGTCTACGGAACCCAGAGCGGCGACTACCCCGACAACCACATTCGCTTTGCGGCACTCTGCTACGCCGCGCTCGGCATCGCGCGCTATCTGTTCCGGCCGGACATTCTTCATTGTCACGACTGGCAAACCGCCGCACTGGCGCCGCTGCTGAAGTTCCGTTTTCAAGGCGATCCCACATTCATGGCCATGAAGACGCTGCTCACCATTCATAACCTCGGCTATCAAGGGCTGTTCGGACGGACGGCGCTTACTGAAATAGGACTCGACGATCGACTGTTTCACCCCGGCGCGCTTGAATTCTATGGCAAGGTAAATCTCTTGAAAGGAGGCATCCTCTTTAGTGATGCACTCAGTACGGTTAGCAAAGGTTACGCCAAAGAGGTTCAGACTCCTGAACACGGCTTCGGTTTGGACGACTTGCTGAGAGCCCGCGCGGGTTCGCTCACCGGCATTGTGAACGGCGTCGACTATACGGAGTGGAATCCGGAGCATGATGCGCACATCGCCGCGAACTACACTTCCGCCGACTTGTCCGGCAAGAAAGCTTGCAAACGCGACCTGCTCGCCACGTTCGGCCTGCCTGCCGGTAAGGCGGAAATGGGCCGTCCGCTCATCGGAATCGTATCGCGTTTCGCCGGTCAAAAGGGCTTCGATCTGATTGAAGACATCGCAGCCGATCTGACTGCGGAAGACGTTTCTCTGGTTGTAATTGGCAGCGGGGAAGCCCGATACGAGGACGTTTTTCGATCTCTCGCAGACACTCATCCCGGCCGGTTCGCGGTGAAGGTGGTTTACAGCGAAGTGGTCGCGCACAAGGTGGAGGCAGGCGCCGACATGTTCCTCATGCCAAGCCGTTATGAGCCATGCGGGCTCAATCAAATCTATAGCTTACGGTACGGCACCATTCCCATCGTTCGCGCAACCGGGGGGCTTGATGATACCATCGATGGAGAGACGGGTTTCAAATTTCGCGAGTATTCGGGAGCGGCTCTCCTGGATGCGATCCGCGCAGCTCTTGCCGCCTATCGGGACAGGAAGTGTTGGCGTGGAATGATGGCGAACGGAATGAAAAAGAATTTTTCCTGGGATGCTTCGGCTGCGGAATACAGCGCACTATACCGGCGTTTAATAGGGTGAATCCTTTGGCTCGGCTCAACCATCATTACAACTACGGAGAAGAAATTATGGCTGCTGATAACACGCTTACGTTCAACGAAGCGGATTTTGACAAAGATGTACTGAATTCGGAAGTGCCCGTCCTGGTGGACTTTTGGGCGGAATGGTGCGGACCCTGCCGTCAGATGACGCCGACCGTGGATGCCATCGCTACCGAGAACCTGGGCAAGGTGAAGGTAGGCAAGCTGAATGTGGACCACAACAGTGGAACCGCGGCTCGCTACCAGGTGCGCGGTATTCCTACTCTGCTCCTGTTCAAGGGCGGGAAAATCGTCGAACAGCATGTGGGAACCATGGGTAAGGCGGACATGCAGAAGATGCTGGACGCCCACGCGGACGTAGCAGTCTAAATCTCACTGGAACCGTGAAAATCAGAGGCCAGGAGCCGCGGTTATCGCGGCTCCTGGCTTTTTCGCGTCTACTCAGGCCAAGATGTCACAGCGCCTTCCGAAGCGCTTGAAACCAGTGCGACGTACTTGGCGAAAACTCCCGAAGTGTAACGAAGCTTCGGCGCCGCCCAACTTGCCATCCTCTCCTTCAACACCGCCGGATCTATTTCCAGGTTAATGGTCTGGTTTTCGATATCGATTGAGATAATGTCGCCTTCGTGAACGGCCGCGATCGGACCGCCATTTTGCGCCTCCGGTGCTACGTGCCCCACCATGAATCCGCGCGTCGCGCCGCTGAAGCGCCCGTCGGTCACCATCGCCACCGTATCGGACAGGCCCGCGCCCACAATCGCGCCGGTCACGCCTAACATCTCCCGCATTCCAGGTCCGCCGCGCGGCCCTTCATACCGGATCACTACCACATCGTTCGGCTTGATTCCGCCGCGTAGCACCGCCTGCATCGCGTTCTCTTCACAATCGAAGACGCGCGCCGGTCCGCGCTGACCCTTCCGCGCAATCCCGGTCACCTTGATCACGCAACCTTCCGGCGCCAGCGATCCGCGCAAAATCACCAACCCGCCTGACTTCTTGATCGGATTATCCAGAGCCCGAATCACTTCCTGGCCCGCCGTCTCTTTGGCCAGCGCGGCTTCTTCGGCGATCGTTTTTCCGGTAATGGTCTTCGACGATCCATCGACGTACCCGCCGTCGGCGAGCCGTTGCGCAATCACTCCGATACCGCCAGCCTTGTCCACGTCCACCGCCACGAAGCGGCCCGCCGGCTTCAAATCCACCAGCAGCGGAGTGCGATTGCTGATCGTCTGGAAATCGTCGATCTTCAAATCGACCTCAGCCTCTCTTGCCATCGCCAACAGATGCAGCACTGCGTTCGTCGAACCGCCCGTTGCCGCCACCGAGGCAATGGCGTTATCGAAAGCCTGCCGGTCCACAATATCCCGCGGCTTTAGATCGTTTTTCACGGCGTCCATGATGATCTGCCCGCAACGAAAGGCCACGTCGTTCTTCCGCTCATCCACTTGAGGAACCGACGCAGTTCCCATCGGCGAAAGCCCGATGATTTCCATTACGGTCGCCATCGTATTCGCCGTAAACTGCCCGCCGCACGCTCCCGCGCCCGGACACGCCGCATTCTCCACGGCAAGCAATTCGGCGTCGGAAATCTTGCCGGCGGCATTCGCGCCAACCGCTTCGAAGACGTCCTGGATCGTCAGATCCTTCCCGTTCAACTTGCCCGGCATAATCGACCCGCCATACAGTACCAGACTCGGTACGTTCAGCCGCAGCAAGGCCATCGCCGCGCCCGGTATCGTCTTGTCGCAGGCCACCAGCGCGACAATTCCGTCGAACATGTGGCCGCGGCCCACCAGTTCGATGGAATCCGCTATCACGTCACGGCTCACCAGGGACGCCTTCATTCCCTCGGTGCCCATCGTCACGCCGTCGCTGATCGCGATGGTGTTGAACTCCATCGGCGTGCCGCCGGCGGCTCGGACGCCCTGCTTCACTTTCTCAGCCAGATCGCGGAGTTTGAAGTTGCACGGCATGGTTTCAATCCACGTGTTCGCAATGCCGATGATCGGCTTCTTCAGGTCCTCGTCCGTATATCCCACCGCCTTCAACATGGATCTGGCGGGCGCGCGGTCTCGCCCCTGCGTGATGGTGTAGCTCTTGAGTTGCGTCATGAAGCCACTATTTTACTAGAGGCTGACAACATCCCGGTGTGGCGCAAATGGGGGTATTGAACTGGAAATGTTTCTTGGGTAACTAAGCGGAATCGTCTAGTTACAATTCCCGCAACCTGAAGTAGGATGAGCCTTGTACGCCCATGTTTAATCGTTCCGATTCGTCGCGGTTGCCCCCCATCCTGCGTGAAGAGAACGACTTAGCCTTGTCCTCGAACCAGATTGAGGAAGTAATGGCGCGAATCTACGAGCGCGGGAACTGGCTGATGAAGCGGTTTGTTCTTGGCCACCTGCTGATCGCAGTAGTACTTTCGACCGCCTACAAAACGTGGGTCCCTACGGCAATCGTCGGGTCGTTTGCTTTTCTGCTCTTCTATATACCGGTCACTTTTCTTCCCACAAGTTCCATCACGCGCGTGCTTTGCGGCATTTCGCTGCAAACCTTTGTGGCGTTGCATATTTACCAGATGCACGGCATTGCCGAGATGCACCTGTTCTTCTTCACTGCCTTCACAATGATGATCGTATACTACGACTGGGCGAGCATGTTGCCCGGCGCACTGTTGATCATCGCGCAGCGCTTCGTCTTTGCGGTCCTGCACAATTCCGGATACAACCTGTACTTTTTTGAGAAGCCGTATGTCGAGTTCCGGGAGTTGTGGTTTTACTTTGCCATTGCCATAAGCCATATGGTGATTTGCGGATGGTGGGCGCAGTTGCTGCGAAAACAGGCGCTAAACGACGCCCAACAACAGAGGCAGATTGCCGACAGCCGGAAGCAAATCGAAGAACAACTCACCATCACCCGGAACTCGGAAACGGCTCTGCAGGAAGCAACGCGAGACCTGCTCAGCACCCAGCATTTACTGGAAATCGACATCCAGGTCCGGCAGCACGCGCAGCAGACTCTGCGGGAAAAAGAGGAGATCCTGCGATCGGTGCTCAGCAATCTGGTGGATGCCGTGATCGTCGCAGACCAGGACAATCGGTTCATTGTCTACAATCCGGCGGCTCAACGAATGTTTGGCCCGCAGGTGCCAGATATTCCGGCTACCGATTGGGCGCAGGAGTATGTCTTCTCCCGGGCTGGCACTTCCACCATCATGTCCTCTGAGGATATGCCACTGGCCCGAGCCATGAAGGGGCATGACGTGGACGACATGGAACTGCTGGTCCAAATGCCGACCACCGCGGAAAGCTTCTGGATTACGGTCAATGCGCGGCCTTTACGGGATCCCCGCGGCAAGGTCTGCGGCTGCGTCCTGGTCTGCCGCGATCTTACCGAGCGCAAGCTTGCCGAAGAAGCGCTCTATGAAAGCGAGAAGCAGTTGCGCCAGGCGCAGAAGATGGAAGCGGTCGGGCGGCTCGCCGGCGGGGTGGCGCACGATTTCAACAACCTGCTTACGGTGATTGCCGGATACAGCAATCTGTTGTTCTACGATCCGAAGTGCAACGATGAGCAGCGCGACCACGCCGAGCAGATTCAACAGGCCGCTGAGCGTGCCGCTGCCCTCACCGGACAGTTGCTCACCTTCAGCCGCAAACAGGTGGTGCGAAACAGGGCGGTCCATTTAAACGCCACGATCGAGGGCATCGGCAACATGCTTCGCAGGCTGGCTGGCGAAGATGTAGAACTCGTCTACCGGCTGAACCCCGAACTTGGCGCGGTGATCGCGGATCCCGGCCAGATCGAGCAGGTGATCATGAATCTCGCCATCAACGCGCGCGACTCCATGCCAGGCGGCGGGAAGCTGATATTTGAAACGCGCAACGCCGTCGTCGACAGCAGCCGGCTTGCGCATAATCCGGAAATCGAACCCGGAGCTTATGCGCTGCTCACCGTCACCGATTCCGGCTGCGGGATGAGCGCCGAAACACAGGCGCAGATCTTTGAACCGTTTTTTACAACGAAGGAAAAAGGGAAGGGGACCGGGTTAGGTCTGTCCATCGTTTATGGTATTGTCCAGCAGAGCGGCGGCTATATTACTGTGACCAGCCGCGAGGGCCATGGCTCCACCTTCGCCATCTACATTCCGCTCTCGGCCGAAGAAGTGGTGGTTCTCGAACCGGAAATCACCGTGGCAGCCTTTACCGGGGGCACTGAAACCATTCTTCTCGTCGAGGACGAAGCGGCGGTGCGGCTTTTGGTCCGCAACGTACTTGCGCAGCATGGCTACCGCGTTCTGGAAGCGTCCTGCGGAGCGGAGGCACTCAGTATTTGCGAGTCTTACCAGGGGCCGGTGCATCTGGTTCTAACCGACGTGGTGATGCCCGGGTTGAAAGGCCCCGAACTGGTAGACCGGCTCCGCCGCCGCATCCCGAATTCCCGCGTCCTCTACATTTCCGGGTACACCGATAACGCCATTGAATATTTTCGCCACGCGGAACATAACAACGCATTTCTTGCCAAACCCTTCAGCCTTGACGAGGTTTTGAAGAAGGTCCGCGAGGTATTGAATCCGGCAAGCCCGGTTGGCGTTCCTACTCCTCTACACTAAATAGAGAATGCGGAATGCGAAATGCGGATTCTAGCCATCCACGCCCATCCCGACGACGTTGAGATTCTGGCTGGCGGCACGCTCGCGCAACTTGCCGCCGCCGGGCATCAACTGACCATCGTCAGCATGACTCCGGGCGATTGCGGATCGAAACATCACTCGCCGGAGGACATCGCGGCCGTCCGCCGCGCGGAAGCCAAATTGGCCGCAGCGCTGATCGGCGCCGAATACATCTGTGCGGAGTTCCGGGACATGGCCATTTTCAACGACGATGCAGCGCGCCGCAAGACCACTGAAATTCTGCGCCGCGTTCAACCGGAGATCGTGATCACCGCATCGCCGGCCGACTACCATTGCGATCATGAAGCCACCAGCGTTCTGGTTCGCGACGCTTGCTTTGCCGCGCCCGCGCCGAACTACGCTTGCGGCACGGCCGAGCCGCTTCCGGCTATTCCACACCTCTATTTCATGGATTCCATCGAGGGCATGGACCGCGACGGCCGTCCGATCCAGCCGGACTTCATCGTAGATGTCAGCGGCACGTTCGATCGGAAGATGCGCATGCTCGCGTGCCACGAAAGCCAGCGGTTATGGCTGAAAGAACACCACGGCATGGACAACTATCTGGAGTCGATGGAGAAGTGGACGCGCGAGCGGGGAAGGCAAGCCCATGTTACGTACGGAGAGGGGTTCCGGCGATATCCCTGCCATCCGTATCCGCAAACGGAGCTGTTGGCGGAACTGCTCGGTTCGGTTAAAACCGGCGTTTTTTGAAGGCGCTGGAACCGGCGGCCAGCAGTGCCGCTCCAGCGGCCATTAGGGTGAGTGTGCCGGGTTCCGGGACTGCCGCTACATCGCTCAATGCCACAGAGCTCAATGCCGCAGCGGCGAGCACGATCAGTTGCGGGTCCAGCCGGAATGCCCGGGTTTGTCCGAGACGGGTGCCGGTGCCCACGATCTGCCCGTTGTCGTTTATCGCGTAGGCCTCATTCAATTCCCATCCGGAGTCTTTGGGAACAAGTGAATTCAAGTCCAGCAGCCCGTCCCCCATCCAAAGAAATGCATGGGTATTTTCAGACTCCGGAACGTAAGAAGATCCGACAATGTCTCCCGAGCTGCTAATTCCATACGCCGAACTGGAACTGCCTCCCAACGTGCCGAGGTCCTGCATGGTTCCTCCGGTCCAGACAAATCCATGCAAAAATCCCCGCGGCGAAGCCGAGGCGCCCACCACGTCGCCAAGATCGTTGATCCCCATTCCGTAGCTGTTGCCACCCAGGGTACCGATGTCCGCCATTCCCGTTGCCTCGTCCCACCGGAAGGCGTGGAACCCGCCGTCCGCGGTGGAGGAGTACCCCGCCACCTGGTTTCTGTTATTGACGCTGTAGGCCGAACTCCACGAGCTGTTTCCCAGCGTGCCAAGATCGGTCAAGTGGCCATTGCGCGCCAGGAACGCGTGCGCATCACCCGAACGCAGACTCGCACTTCCGGCAACCGAACCAGCATCGTTAATTGCTAATGCGTAGCTGTCGGCGCCGCCCAGCGTGCCCAGATTGCTGAACATTCCACTGTTCCACACAGTCGCCTGTGCACCGGACATCGAGTACACCGTACCAGCTACCTGGCCGGAATTGTTGATGCCATTCGCCTGGCTGCCGGTGGCGCCCGCCGCGCTTAACGCGGACATTGAACCACCCGATGAGACGAACGCGCTGTCCGCCCCAGAGGATAATCTCGCCGCTCCCACGGCCGTCCCCTGACCATTGATGCCGAAGGCCGCGCTTTGAGATCCGCCCAGGCTGCCTAGATCGGTGACGACAAACAGCGGAGAGGCTGCGAGGGGAACTGCAAAAAAGAAAGCTGACAGCACGACCGCTGAAGCAGGCATAAATTTTCCGGAGACACGAAAATTCGAGTATCACACAAATAATTAGAGATTGAAATACCTCTAAAATTCCTGGGTAATATTGCCGCTCTAAGTCATAATCAAACCTTAGTGCAGGGGTAAGGTATGATAGCCCTCCCGTGGCTGATTCCATTTCACTTGACCGTGGCCGGATGATCAGAGGTCTTTCGATCCTGGTACTCCTCTATCTGGCGATCGTTTATCTGATCCCCAAACCCGCGCAAATCGCGCCGGAGGGCTGGCGGCTATTCGGTCTTTTCACCGCCACCGTCGCGGGTCTGATTTTGCAACCGATCCCGGGCGGCGCGCTGGTGCTTACGGCCGTCACGCTCTGTACGGTCTTGACTGGGATGAAGATCGAGAAAGCTCTATCCGGTTATGCGGAACCCAACGTGTGGCTGGTGCTGTCGGCGTTCTTTATCTCCCGTTCGTTACTTAATACCGGTCTTGCCCGCCGCATTGCGCTCTTTTTTGTTCGCCGCTTCGGCGGCACTTCTCTGGGGGTTTGCTACTCGCTCGCGTTTTCAGACATGGTGCTTGCCACCATTATTCCGTCTAACGGCGCACGGTCCGGCGGCGTTACGCTTCCCATCGTCCGATCCATCTCGGAACTCTATGGATCGACGCCGGGCGTGACGGCGGAGTTACTGGGCTCGTTCCTGATGACAGCGGTCTACCAGTGCGTCTGCATCTCGACGGCAATGTTCTATACCGGTCAGGCGAGTAATCCGATTGCCGCACAGTTGGCGACCTCGATGGGGTTCACCGTCACTTGGTCCAGTTGGTTTCTGGCAGGCATCGTGCCTGGCTTGTGCTCGATTCTCGCCGTGCCTTGGCTTATTCAGAAAATGCACCCTCCAGTGATTCGCAGAACGCCGGAGGCCGCCGTCTTTGCCGGGCGCGAACTGGCGGCGATGGGGCCGATGAGTAGTAGTGAATGGATTCTTACATTTGTTTTTGCCACAGTCTGTGGATTCTGGATTACGTCGGGATGGCACAAGATAGACATTACCGTTACGGCGTTGATCGGCAGCATGGCTTTGCTGCTTACCGGGGTGCTCACATGGGAAGACGTCAAGGGTGAAAAGGCCGCTTGGGACATCTACATCTGGTACGGCGGCTTGGTGATGATGGGCAAGGCGTTGAACGAAACAAAGGTAACCACGGTTTTCGCAAAATACGTGGCGGGGTCGTTTCCTTCCACTGGCTGGGTTCTGCTGTTCGTGGTTGCGCTGCTGATCTACTTCTATGCGCACTATGCCTTCGCCAGCATCACGGCGCACCTGTTGGCCATGTTCCCTCCGTTCCTGGCCGTGCTACTGGCCAAGGGCGCGCCGATCGGCTTGACGGTCTTCGCGTTCGCCACTTTTGTCAACTTCTCAGCGGGCCTGACGAACTACGGGACTACTCCGGCGCCGATGTTCTTCGCCCAGGACTACGTCTCGCTCCAGCGCTGGTGGAAGGTGGGGCTGGTTGCCTCCTTCGCCAACATCGCTATCTGGGGCACCATTGGTTTCGCATGGTGGAAGTTGATTGGAATCTGGTAAACACATAGAATAATCGCCATCGACTATCATGGCAATCATCAGGTTTATCTCCCTCGCTATCCTACTGGCCGCGGCATCTGCCGCTCAGGCTCCACCGCCTCCGGACACGCTGGTGTCTCCGGAGGCGCTACCGGACCATCGCGTCACGTTCCGCCTCCGCGCAGCCAAAGCATCTGAAGTCACCTTCTTCGGCGATTGGATGACCATTGGCACACAGGAGAAGATGACCAAGGGCTCCGACGGCGTCTGGAGCATCACCCTGGGCCCCCTTGCGCCCAGCGTCTACATCTATTCCTTTACAGTGGACGGCATCAATATCGCCGACCCGGTGAATCCGCGGATCAAGCTTCGTGCCCGCACGTCAGCCAGTCTGGTGGAAGTACATTCCGATCCGCCGGCGTTGCCGGAAGCCCGCGATGTGCCGCATGGTGCCGTCGAAATCAACTGGGAGAAATCGAAAGCCCTCAACGGCGAAACACGTTCGGTATGGATCTACACACCGCCGGGTTATGCGAAGGAGTCCGGCCGCCGCTATCCGGTGCTGTATCTGTTTCACGGCTCAAACGACACCGCCGCCGGTTGGACTACCGTGGGCGGCGCGAACTTCATCCTCGACAACCTGATTGCGGAGAAAAAGGCCGTTCCGATGATCGTGGTGATGCCGTTCGGACATGCGGTGCCTTTTGGATCTCCGCGGGAATTGCAGGCCAAGAACACCACGTTATTTGAGCAGTACCTTCTTGAGGACGTGATGCCTCTGGTGGAGTCCAAGTATCGCGTCGCGCCTGGCAGTAAGATGCGGGCCATCGCCGGGCTCTCCATGGGCGGCGGGCAGAGCATTCATATCGGCTTCGGCCACACGGATCTGTTCAGTGCCGTGGGCGTGTTCAGTTCAGCGCCATCCGCCGATTTTGA
>JANYCV010000017.1 GCA_025360145.1 Acidobacteriaceae bacterium | reverse complement strand
GGGCAATTCCTCAACATACCGGCCTAAATCGTCTACAAAGACGACGGGATGACCAGCGGCCAAGGCATTCCGGCGAGCACGAAGACCGGCAGCTGCCGCGGCTTGTGCAAACTCGTCGGTGAGAATGTTGGCGGACGACATAACTTCATTTCCAGTATCGCAGACGCCGCAAAGCCGCTACCGGCAAAGATAGCGGAGGTCGTGACTATACTCCGTTACCGTGTGGTGGAAGTTCGAAAAAGGGCCGTGAACGCCGGAACGTCAAGATCCTTTCCAGGTTTCAGCCTAGCCTACGTGATAGATAGAATGATTGTGCTCAGGGCGCAGGAAGAATCGTTAATCAGTGTGGTCCGGGGACTCACGGCGGAAGAATCCGAGGGGCTCGATGGGGCGGGACCAGGATGCCTCAGGGCCGGAGAGGGTGGAGATCAGTGACGTGAATGCGATTAGGCCCATGACGATTACGAGCGCTTGCACCGTGGTGACACCGAGGATGAGCATCAGGATTTTGACCATGGCGAGGTTGACCCATCCGAGGACGATGCAGTTGATGGGGATGCCGGGATAGCGGATTTCGGAGAATTCGATGTCGGTCATGACGCCGGCGCGGGTTGGCGCCGCGGTTTCACTCACCCGCGATTTCGATTGCAATTGGACTCGCGGCATTGTGCGCCAGATGCACCGTCAGCATTGCGATACCAGATGGGAGCTTGTGCGGTATCTCGACGTTCACCTGGCGGATGCCTTCAGCGTTCGGAGCGAAGTACGAAATGATGGCTTCGTGTCCGTCCACGAAAATGCGCAGGTTGTTGCGATCGGCGTTCCGCGGCAGGCCGGTAATCCAGAGACAGAGAAAGCGCCCCTGGCTGAGATCCAGCCGGTCCGCGATCCATGTGGCAGCGTCCCGCACGCCGGAGATTTCAATTTGCGCATCGCCAATTGGGACGTCGAGCGCGATACTGTTGGCGTTGCTTGGCGCGCCATCGCGAACGCGAACACGAACATCGTGCCATCCGGCCGTGAGTCCCAGAGGAAGTTTGAAATTCGCCTGCCATACTCCGCCGCCCGCCTCGCTGATGTGGATGGGGCGCACTCCGTAACCGGCGGCTTCGGGCTTGATGTCGTCCAGTTTCAAATCGCGTTCGCCGGTGCGGAAGAAGCAGGCTACATAATCGTCGCGGCGGGAATCGAAGTTGATTCCGAAGTTCGTATTGAGAACGGATAGAAGTTCGGGCGCGGGCCGGCCGGGGTTTTGTGGCGCGTCCCACTTGCGGTGGCAGGCCACGCACGCGCCGTACTCCAGTACGCTCCGGAGTTCCACGCGTGCAAAGCCGGCGGTTCTGCAAAAGGCCAGCAGACAGGCGACACTGGGCGCTACCCAATTGTCGGTATTGCCGCCGAATTCGTCGTTCTCATAGAAGGCCATGATGGGGACCTGCTGCGAATTGACGCCCGGCAAATCCTGTTCGCGAAGCACGAAGGAATCGACCGCGGCCAAGTCTTTGGTGAGCGCGCAGACGCGTTCGAGGGCGAGCAGCGGATGCTTCAGGTGATACAAGACGCCCATGAACAGGACGATGTCGAAGTAGCCGATGCGGTCCGGCGTGAGGTCGTACATGTCGAGGATGCGGTAGTCCGCCTTCGAACCGAATACTTTCCGCATCGACCGGAAGCGCGGGTTATCCCAGCAATCCACGGCCATCACATCCGCGCCGCGTCGCTCCATTTCGAAGGTGAACCAGCCGTCCCACGCGCCGATGTCGAGGACGCGTTTGCCCGTGAGATCGTCGGGGATCGGGAACTGCGAGATTCGATTTCTTAAGCCGTCGAGGCTGTTGACACCTTCGATGAGCGTGCCGTCGGGGAGTTCGAAACTGTGCCACCAGCCTGTCTGATCGAAGCGATTTTTCCAGGCTTTGCCGTAGGCGAAGTGGTCGGTATCGGTGGACATTTTAAGTTTTTAGGATACGTTACGGTTCTTGGATGTTGCTGCCGGGCAGTTATACCTTACTTTTGAGAGCCGATCTTGTTCGCCGGTGATCATGCTGGTTTGTTTAACGTCGGCAGGCGCGATTGCTAATGAATCGTGAAAGGCTGTAGGGTGTCTGGCTTTGATCCGGGCGGCCAACATGATCCCGTCTTCATCTGACAAGATATTTCGAATTGGAAGAGACTGCAACCGTATCAGGAATGCCTCGGCAACCTCCGGGCTGTTTCGCTTGGCCAAAGTGTAGAACGTCTCGGCGACGTTCAGCCAGCTCATCTGCAATGGGATGTCGCCGGAGACTGGGTTCTGGCAGCGTTTCGTGTGGCTGGCGCATTGGCGCCTTCGTCACGCTTCCAGCAGCGGGACGAGGGCGTCCCGCGCCGGCCAGGGGGCCCGCCCTACCGAGCTGCTGCCGTAGTAATTATCTGAGTCAAGCACATACCCAGTTGAAGGAGTATGTCTCGTCCAGGAAGTTTTCAAATGCAGGAGCGGCAGGTTCGTTCTGAATCCATGCGACCATCGCCCAGGAATCAACGACCTTTGTTGATTCGGGCATTGTCGTGGGCCAGATCGGCGGCGCGTTCTTCCATCAACGCCTTAGTGAGGCTTTCGCCGCCCGCAGCCATGCCTTGCATAGTGCGCCAGTCGGGATAGTTTGAAACTACACGTTTCAACAATAGGACTTCGCCCTGCACGTCGATCATAAGTTCAGTCCCCGGGGTGAGATTAAGGCGTTCACGAACCGCCTTTGGAATTGAGATTTGCCCTTTGGATGAGATGGTCGCTTTGGTCATAACAGGCCTACTGTTACCAAGGTAAGACGGATTCCATCCTTACCGCAACCGCTACGACTCTTACTTCGGCGAAATTCCCTGTTCCAGCGGGGCGAGGCCTTATACTGCCGGGTGTAGTGGCTTGCAAGTGAGTCCGTGTCGATTTCCGATGTAGACTGTGTGAGTTTGGGATGAGACATTGTGGAAGAAGAATATCTGCATGCGGCCCGCCGCTGGAATCCGCCAGAAAGTCCAGCAGCGACAGTACGTTATACTTATAGTCGCAGAGTTGTGTATTCCAATTCCAAATAGAAGAGGCGAATGAGTAAAGAAGATTGCATAGAAGTCACTGGAACCGTAGTTGAAAAGTTTCCCAGCGGCCTGTTCAGCGTTCAGCTTGACGTAGACCGCACCGTACTTGCGCACCTCGCCGGCAAGTTGCGCCGCAATCGTATCCGCGTTCTTGCGGGCGATCGCGTCACCATGGAACTCTCCCCGTACGATTTGACGAAAGGCCGAATCACCTACCGCCACAAATAGCCGCGGCGGGCCCCGAGCAAGCATGCGGCGTCTCCTTTTTATTTTCGGCACCAGGCCGGAAGCAATCAAGCTTTGTCCCGTTGTACTTTACCTGCGAAAACATGCGCCCGAGTTTGATGTCCGGGTCTGTGTAACCGCGCAACATCGCGGCCTGCTGGACCAGGTGCTGGCGGCTTTCGAGATTCGTCCCGATGTGGACCTCGACGTCATGTTGCCGGGCCAGACGCTTTTCCAATCGACATCCAGAATTCTGGCCGGGCTCGAAGCGGTTTTGGCGGATCAGCAGCCCAGCATGGTCTTCGTGCAGGGCGATACCACCACCACATTCTGCGGCGCGCTAGGTGCGTTTTATCGCCAGATTCCGGTGGGCCACGTGGAAGCTGGCCTGCGGACCGGCGATATGCTGGAGCCGTTTCCGGAAGAGATGAACCGCGTTCTCACCACGCGCTTAGCGGCGCTGCATTTCGCGGCTACCGGCGGCGCCGCGCAGAATCTCATTGGAGAAGGAATCGATCCGGCTACCATTTCGGTTACGGGCAATACCTGCATCGATGCCGTGCTGCACGTCCGGGATGGTCTGGAAAACGGGACGATGGTGTCCCGGGACTGGCCCGAACTGGATCCGAACAAAAAGCTGCTGCTGGTTACGGCGCACCGGCGCGAAAGTTTCGGCGAAGGCTTTGAGCAGATCTGCCTGGCGCTGGCCGCACTGGCGCATCGGCCGGATGTGCAGATCGTCTACCCCGTTCACCCGAATCCGAATGTTCAGGGCCCGGTGAATCGGCATTTGTGTGATCTGGCGAACGTTCACCTTATCGAACCGCAAAGCTACGTTCCGTTCGTGGATTTGATGCGGCGGGCGCACATTCTGATCACCGATTCGGGCGGCGTACAGGAAGAAGGCCCTTCGCTGGGCAAGCCGATCCTGGTGATGCGGGACAAAACCGAGCGTCCGGAGGCGGTGGAAGCGGGCACGGTGAAGCTGGTGGGAACGGACCGGAATCGCATTGTTTCCGAGGCCGTCCGGCTGCTGGAAGACAGCGAAGCGTATCAGTCCATGGCGCGCGTTCACAACCCTTACGGCGATGGGCATGCCAGCAGGCGCATTTTGGACGCAACCCGTTCATTCTTCAACAAATAAAGTTCTAAAATAAATTGGAAAACGGGCTGTTTTAGGCCCTTTTTTCTGCATTCGGAATTCGGCCCCTTTTATGATTTTTGCAGAAAGGGAGGTACGAGATGGACTTGAATGAATTGCCGGTCAGACGGCCGCGGCGGCGGGTTGAATCAGTTGCGGAACCACGGCCCGATGGCTTGGCGAGCCTGCTGGCCCGGAAGATCGTCGGGCAACCGTCCGCGGTGGGCAAGATTGTACCTTATATTCAAATGTTCCAGGCTGGCCTTGCGCCGGAAGGAAGGCCGATTGGAATTTTTCTTCTGTTGGGACCAACCGGGACCGGAAAGACACGAACCGTGGAAGCACTGGCCGAAGTGCTGCATGGGAGCGCCAAGAATGTGCTGAAAGTGGATTGCGGCGAGTTTCAAATGGAGCACGAAGTGGCGAAGCTTGTGGGCGCGCCTCCCGGCTATCTGGGGCATCGCGAGACTCACCCGATGCTGAGCCAGGCGAAGCTTGCCTCGGTGGCGAGCGAGAAGAGCAATATCTCGATCGTGCTGTTTGACGAGATTGAAAAAGCAGCGCCGTCGATGACGCGGCTGTTGCTGGGAGTGCTGGATAAGGCGACGCTTCGCCTGGGGGACAACAATACGGTCAATTTCGAGAAGACGTTGATCTTTCTCACCAGCAACCTGGGCTCGCGGGCGATGATGAAACACCTGAGCCCCGGCTTCGGGTTCGAACCACCCAGTGTGGAGGATCCCAAGCACACCAGCGATCGGCTGGATCAGATTGCACACTCGGCGGCGCGGCGTCAGTTTACGCCGGAATTCATGAACCGGATCGACGTCTCCATCACGTACGAACCGCTGGGCCAGGAATCGTTACAGGTGATTTTGGATCAGCATTTGGCGGATCTTCAGACTCATATTCTACACCGGTTGGGAGCGCGCGGATTCCGGTTGCATGTGCCGAAGGAGAGCCGCTTGTTTCTGCTGAAGCGCGGGACGAGCGCCGAATATGGAGCCAGGGAAATCAAGCGCACGCTGCACCGGCATTTGACGCAACCCTTGTCCTCCATGATTGCCGAGGGCCGCATCGAACCGGGGGGATCGGTTCATGCCGAGCTTTCCGGAGATAAGGCCGAACTACTGCTTCGCGCGGCCTGAGGCGGCGCGTTATTTCGCGCGCCAGGTATAGGTCTCCACCACGCTGCGTTGCTCCTTGAGAAAGACTTCCAATTTAAAGTGAATTTCCGGGGCAACGTGGCGATAGAGAACAGTGCCGTTCTGCAATTGTGGAACGTCCATCTGAACCGCCTTGCTGTCGCCGCCTTCGGTGATGGTGAGCAATCCGCGCCAACCGCCTTTCACGGCGAGCGACTGGCGGTCCCACTTGACCAAAATATTATCGTCCACGCGGGAAGCGGTGAGGTTCAGGCCGAAAGGGTCCGCCGGCGAAACCGCGCTGGATTGCATCATGGTCCCGGAATACCGATAGCCGGCCGCCACAGCAAAGACGACGAGCATCAGCGCGAAGATCAGCCAGCCGGCTGGCGATCGGCCGCGGACTGGCTCCGCGGCGTAGTGCCCGAACATTGGCTTCGTTTCGTAATCCGGAATGCCGGGAATTGGCTTTGTTTCGTAAATTGGCACAACCGTTGTTTCCACGGGTTCCGGCTCATACCGGGCCGGACTTGGAACGCTGCGTTTTGGCCGGGAGTGGCGTACCTCCGGCGGCGCCTCCTCGGGATCTCCGGAGCTTTCAACCAGATCCTTCCGGCGGAAGGGGAATTCCAGGTAGCTGGCCCTACCAACGATGACGCCGTTCGGTTCCTCAAAGAAGAAACCGGCAGCGCCGGCCCGGGTGGCGAACGGCTTGACCAACAATGCGATGTGGAGCGGGTCGGGGAAATATTCACGAAAGAACTTCAGATCGCCGTCGTCGAGGAAAAGTCCATCGCGCGTGTGGCTGCGGTAGTAACCGACGGTGTAGATGTCGAGGCCGGCTGAGGGATCGAACTGCGCCAGCGACTTTCTGAGGTGCTGCAAATCCTGCGTCGAGAGGATGTAGGACGGTCCGAAGGCGTACTCGCAAGGAACGGGCTCAAAGTCGTCGACGGTGATGTAGGAATGGCTTCCGACCGGATCGATCCGCCCGAGCAGCACACCGCCGGCCTCGGTTCCGCGCCGCCGGACGGCGCCGAAGCCACGCATGATTTCGACGTTCATCCGGTCGATGACATCGAAGGCAAGCTTAATAGTGAACGGTTTACCGGGAGGCTGCCATACGTAATGCTCCCGCGGCGACTCATCTGGCACAGTATCTTCCATCGTAATCCGCCGCCTTGGACAAACTCAACTGTACGATACTGGGCTGTGGTGATTGGCAAACTTTATCTGGTGGCGACTCCGATCGGCAATCTGGAGGACATTACTTACCGCGCGGTGAGAGTGCTGAAGGAGGCCGGCCTGATTGCCTGCGAAGACACGCGACACACCCGCGGGTTGCTGGACCACTACGGGATCGACCGGCCCACCATCAGCTATCACGAGCACAACGAAACCGGCAGGACTCCGGATCTGATTGCGCGCTTGAAGGGCGGCCAGAGCATCGCGGTGGTATCCGACGCGGGGACGCCGCTGATTTCAGACCCCGGCTACCGGCTGGTGAACCAAGCGCTGGCCGAGGGTATTGAGGTGGTGCCGATTCCGGGGCCGTCGGCGATTCTGGCGGCGTTGACCGCTTCCGGGCTGCCGACGGACGCGTTTCACTTCGGCGGCTTCCTGCCGGCCAAGACATCGCAGCGGCGGAAGACGCTGGAGGCTGTCCGCGAGTTCGATTGCTCGCTGGTGTTCTACGAAACGCCGCACCGGATTCTGGAGGCGCTGGAAGACGTGGCGGCGGTTCTGGGGGAGCGGCCGATTGTGCTAACTCGAGAGCTGACCAAGATGCACGAAGAGTTTCTGCGCGGGACCGCTGCCGAGGTGCTGGAGAGACTGCGGGAGCGGCCGTCGATCAAAGGGGAGATGACGCTGGTGATTGGCAAACCTGTGGCCGCGATTGCGTCAGGCATTTCGATTCCGGACGCTGTGAACGCGCTGATTGCGGGAGGCATGCCGCGGATGGACGCGATGAAAACGGTGGCGCGGGAGCGTGGGTTGTCGAAACGCGAGGTATACGCAGCCCTCGAAAAGAGCTACTGATCCCAGACGTAGAACGGCAGCGGCTCGCTGGTCTTTTGGCAGCGGAACGCGATACGGGAATCCCACTCGGCGATCACGGACGGCTCGAAGCCGTGGGAGCGGATCATTTGTTCGAGGCACAAGCGGGTGGGCGACCACCAGTTGGTTGGGTCATTGTTCAACTCCCCGCCCGGAAAGAATACGGCGAGCGGGATTTTCTGTAGCAGCTCTTCGATTTCGGGGGAGGTGTGCAGATTGCCGTCAATCTCAAAGCCGCGCTGGGTGACGTGCGATTCCAGGTACATGTCACCGCGGCAGACCGAATGCAGGCGCTGGAGCGCGAGCAGCGGGTGGCGCAGGTGGTAGATGACGCCGAGGAAAAGCACGATGTCGAACTCGCCGATCTCGGCGGGCGAGAGATCGTACACGGAACCGAAGCGGTGCTCCACCTTGGAGTGCAGCAGCTTTTTCGCAGTGGCAAAGCCGGTTTGTTCGGGACGCAGATGATCATAGGCGAGCACAAAAGAGGCGCCGCGGCGTTCGGCTTCGAAACTGAAGAACCCGTCGTAGGCGCCGACGTCGAGCACTCGCTTTCCGGAGAGGTCCTCCGGCAATTGAAGCAGCTTCGCCTTGCGGGGCGTGTCTTCGGTGCCCGGCGTAATCACGCCCGGCGCGATTTCAATGCGATGAAACCATTTCCGTTTGCCGATCTCTTCCAGCAGAGAATCTTGCTCTATCGTGTCCAAGATAAGTAGTATCCCACGCGCGCTAGAACGGTCCACGGCGCGGTTGCGGTGGTTGTTGCGGCTGTTGGCCGGGGAAGCCGGGCAGTTGAGGGTTCGTGTTTTGGTTGGGATTGGTGGAAGTGGGGCCGGGAGCGGTAGCCGGAGCCGGACCGGAACCGATGGACGGGCCGGCCGTGATGAATCCGCCGGACCCGCCACTGGAACCCGAAGTCGTTGTGGTTGTCGGTGTATTCATGATCTGGTTCGTGTTCTGGTTCTGGCCCTGACCGAACGATCCGAAGCCGGTGACCGGAGTCGGCACTGCGCCTTGATTCTGTTGCTTCGGCTGCGAGCCATCCATTACCTCGCCGAGTCCGCGCAGTGATCGTTTGTCGGCTTTGAGCTCATAGACGAACTCCCACTCGTTGTACTTCTGCCGTTCGTTGTAGAGTTTGATGCTGGGCATCTCTATCTTGCTGGCGACTCCGGCGATGCATGTTCCGGAAGGGCAACCGAGCGGAGTGCCGGCGTTGAGCCCTAGCTGATTGGGCCCTTGGCGAGGAGACATCAGAAGGTTGCCGATGAGTTTAAGTGCCTCGTTGCCTGGCGCGCCTGGCTGTCCTTGCTGTCCTTGCTGTCCTTGCTGTCCTTGCTGACCTGGCTGCCCCGGCTGTCCGAACCCGCCGCCACCGAAGGGCGTGGCCGCGTTATTGGGATAGGTGGGTTGTTGACCTGGCTGTTGCTGGCCTTGTAGCCCCGCCTGTTGCCCCGGCTGCTGGGCGTTCGGATCACCAGGAAGCGGAGGCAACGGCGGCAGCGCGTTCGGGTCGGCTGGCGTTGCCGTTCCTGGAGCCTGATCGCTGGCCCTGCGCCGCAGTGCAACATTGACTCCGCCTGAGTCGGGCGCATTGCTGCCGCCGATGGATGGGCCTTCGGTGACAAACGTATTGATGTTCTCTTTTTTCTCGTCTTTCTTCTTGATGACGGAGTCGGTCAGTATAAGACCGTTAGTATGGATCAGCCGCCACTCGTCTTTCCCGGACATTGGATCGGTGTAGCGTTTGCGAAGGTAGCGGATCTCTCCGGTCTTCTCCAGTTCATCCATCGACTGGGGAAACTTTTTGTTCTTCGTATAGTAGAGCTGAACGGCGCGTTTGTACTGTTCACCGCGCTCAATCAGCATCCCCTCTTTATTGCGCTGCGCTTCAAAGGCCGCACGCGGCAGTTGGATGTAGAGAGAGATCGCAAGGGCGGCGGCCAGAGCGAAGACAAGCAGCAACGCGAAGCCGGACTCTTGCTTGCGGCGTCTCACCCCGGCTGCTCCTCCAGCGGCAGAGTTTGCTGGTTCTTCAACTCGGTGTCTTCCACTACTACTGAGTTTATGCCGATGCGGACAATCTTGTAGCGGCGCTTCACGATGTCACCCTCGGTGACGACGTGGATGTCCTCGCCTTCAAGGAAGAACGCACGCTTGCCGCCTGCGCTTGCCGGTGTGATGTAGCCGTAGAACTTCAGCGGGATCGGTGGGGGCGGCGGAGGCGGCGGAGGTACCGCAGGAAAAGCAGGTTGCGTCGCCTGTGTGATTTGTGTTGGATCTGGAACGACCGGCTTCTTCCCGCCCTTCGCCATTTCGGCCTTAGTAGCCGGCGGCGGCGGGGCTTGCGAGAACTCGAACAGGCTGCGGTGCACTCCTTCCACACCGACCGCCTGCAATTTGGCGAGGACATCGACGCGTATGGTGGGATCGACAGTCATCGGGTCCGGACGATCCTCGGGCCGCTTGGGCTTCATGCTGGGCTTGAACTCACTGAGCACGCGGCCCTGCCGGCTGCTGGCGCGCGTCTGGGCTACCGGCACAGGGCGGCCCATGGGAACTTCGGAAACCTGTTGCGCCGGCAACCGGATACCGGCAGAGGAGCGGGGGGCAGCGGATTGCGGCGGCCCGCTTGGAGTGGAGTTCATGAAAAACACCACAATGGCGACTACGACCAATCCACCCAGGATCGCGATTTTTTTCGGCTCGGCTCCTAATTTCATCGCGCTGGCGTTTCCTCTCGTACGAACGTATTGAACTTGATGGCAACGCTGAGCATTCCAGCGGCTTGCTGCGGCGCGGCAGTGAGACCTTCGAGAATGAGGAATCGCGGAGAGCGGTCCAGGCGGTTCACGAATTGAAGAAGGTCACTGTAAGTCCCTTCATAGTTCGCCGCGATAGTCATCATGCTTAGATTGTCACTGCCCTCGACAGGTTCAAAGACAAACGAATCGCCTTTGGGCCTGATGCCGGATTCCTTGGCGTTCTTGTTCAGCTCGGTCAGAATGGTGGACGATGCCGTGCGGCGGTCCATGAAATAGGTGGTGAGGAACGTATCGCCGGCGGTGCGGGCCTGCTCGATCTTCTTGACGAGAACGCGCAGCTTCTGCAACGACGATTGGCGCTGCTGCACCTGGGAGCGCAGGCCGATCAGTTGCGAATCGAGCTCCTCGGCCGAGCCGCCCAGCGGACGGAAGCCGGCGAAGGCCGCGATCAGGTTCGCGGCCAGCAACACACCCAAGATGGTGCGGGCCACGATGCGCGGCTCGCGAGCCCAGTTTAGCGGAAGCTTCGGCAGCTTAAAGCTTTTGAGCATACGTCACACTTACCCTATATTTGAAAAGCGGGTCCGATTGCGAAGGCGGCCGCGAAGTATGCATCGTGGTGGATCCGAACATGGGGGAACTTTCCAGGTTCATCAGGAACGGCACCACGGCTTCCCCGTTCTGGCTTCCCACTTCCATGTCAAGCAGCAGGTCGTTCGTCAATGTTCAAGCTCGCGGCCGGTTTCCGCGTCGGTCTCTCCTTCGAAGATGGGAGCGGTCAGGTCCACGCCGTCGGCAATACGCACCGAACCGCGG
>JANYCV010000010.1 GCA_025360145.1 Acidobacteriaceae bacterium | reverse complement strand
AGCATCGGTATATTCTCAGTGCGTTGGCGGTAGCCGCTGTGACAACCATTGGATGTAATCGTCCCAGAGTGGACGAGAATATTGTGGACCTTCAGACCACTGGCGTGGGCAGCATTGTGCGCGTGGATCCAGCATTCGACTCCCTGGTTCCGCCCACTGCGAAGATTGAAAAGCTTCTAGGCGGACAGGAGTTCACCGAAGGCCCGATGTACATGCGGGAGGGTTACCTGCTGTTTAGCGATATTCCGCGGAACACCATCTACAAGTGGCAGGCCGATGGAACCGTCAGTGAATTCCGCAAGCCGAGCGGTTACAGCGGAACCGATGCACCAAAAGGTGCGTTCATCGGCTCCAATGGACTTACCGTGGACAAACAAGGCCGGTTGACGATCTGTGAACACGGGAACGGCCGCGTGGTTCGAATTGAGCCGAACGACGCGGTAACGGTACTGGCCGACAAATTTGAAGGCAAGCGGCTGAACAGCCCGAACGATGCCGTCTATAAGTCGGACGGAGCGCTCTACTTCACCGATCCGCCATATGGATTTCCAAAAGAAGACGACGATCCGAAAAAGGAACTGAAGTTCAACGGCGTGTACCGGCTTCAGGATGGCAAACTGCAGCTTCTGACCAAGGAATTAACGCGGCCGAACGGGCTTGCCTTCTCACCCGATGAGAAGTTCCTGTACGTTGCCAACTCCGATGCAAAGCGGAAGATCTGGATGCGCTACGAAGTGCAGGCCGATGGAAGCATCAAGAACGGGAAGGTATTCTATGACGTCACGGGGCAGAATGAAGACGGGCTGCCCGATGGCATGAAGGTGGATACGCACGGCAATATCTATGCCACTGGACCCGGCGGCATCTGGGTTATCTCGCCCGAGGGGAAGCATCTGGGCACCATCAAACCGCCGGAGACCCCGGCCAATTTACATTGGGGAAAGAACCCCTCCACTGTGGATCAGGCGCCCATGGGTTCCGGGGAATACGCCACCGCCTTGTACATCACGGCACGCACGGGAATCTACCGGATCTCGCTGAGCGCCGTGGGAATTCGTCCGTAATCGAAAGGGAGAACGTGAAAACATGAATCGTAGAGATTGTTTGAAAGTCATCGGAATCGCTCCGGCTGCCGCCCTTGGTCTGCAGGCAGCGGACGCGCCTCATCCGATCCAACTGCAGTTGGATCTGGAGGTGGATCCGGCGAAGGAGAAGGAACTGCTGACGAACTACCGGAACACGTTCCGTCCAGCCATCAGCAAGCAGCCTGGTTTTGTGGACGTGAAATTGATGAAGCTGCGCGCGGAGATGGCAGGCAAGGCCCCGGCGAACTGCACGTACCGTCTGCTGCTCAGCTTCCAAACGGAAGACCAGCGCAAGGCATGGGTGGCAACGCCGCTTCACCAGAAGGTGTGGCCCGCAATTGAAGGCACGCTGAAGGGCGCGAAGTATACTGCGCTTCTGTACGACGTGGTCTAGTGTTTGCTCCGGTGGGGCGGGCGCCCTCGACGGCGTCCCGTCCCCCTGGCCGGGCCTCTGCGGACCTCGTCGGAATATACGTTCGTGGGACACGACACCAGACTCCTGAACGGCTTCCTGGCGGTTGCCATCCTGGCGCAAGTCTGCGCTGGCCAAACGCTGGAGCCGATTCGCTATACCGTTCGTATCCCGCAGCCGCGGACCCACTATGTGGAAGTGGAGGCTACGGTGCCGTCCGCCGGCCAGCGTGAAGTCGAGCTGAAGATGGCAATCTGGACGCCGTATGTCATCCGCGAGTTCGCCAGGAATCTGGAAGCGGTAACTGCCGAGGGTGGCAGCGGACGCAGCTTGCAGGTTGAAAAATACACAAAGAACCGGTGGCGGATTCAGACCGGGGGCGCGAACGCGGTGACGGTGAAGTACCGCGTCTATAGCCATGAAATGTCCGTGCAAGACAATTGGGTGGACCAGGATTTTGCTCTGCTCAACGGCGCGGCCACCTTTCTGACGCTGGCCGAATCCGCTTCGCGTCCTCATGAAGTGCGGCTTGTCTTGCCGCAATCGTGGAAGACGAGTATCACCGGATTGCCCGCGGCTTCCAGCGCTCCGCACCATTACCGCGCGGTGGACTATGAAACCTTGGTGGATTCGCCGATTGTGGCCGGTAATCCGGCGTTATACGAATTTACCGTGGCCGGCAAACCGCATGTCCTGGTGAATGTGGGGGAAGGCGGCTTGTGGGATGGGCCGCGCTCGGCAAGGGACGTGGAGCGGATTGTCCGCGAATATGCGCGCATGTGGGGCGGATTGCCTTACGAGCGATACGTCTTCCTGAATTTATTGACGGATTCGGGCGGCGGAATGGAGCACGGCAACTCGGCTGCGATTATGGCTAGCCGCGCGGCCATGCGCGCCCCTGGCACCTATCTGCGCTGGCTGCATCTGGTAAGCCACGAGTACTTTCACGCCTGGAACGTAAAGCGTCTCAAGCCGGCCGAGTTTATTCGCGGAGAGTACGAGACGGAGCCGTACACGAAGAGCCTTGGAATTTCCGAAGGCTTCACCAGCTACTACGCGCTGCTCGCGGTGTACCGGGCCGGCCTTTCCGGGGACCTGGACTTCTTTGCGGAATTGTCCCGGCTCATCCAGCAATTGCAGTCTTCGCCGGGCCGGCTGGTGCAATCGCTCTCCATGTCATCGTTCGATACCTGGATCAAGTTCTACAAGCCGGATGAGAATTCGGTGAACACTGCGATCAGCTATTACACGAAGGGCGCGGTGGTGGCGTTCCTGCTGGATGCGAAGATCCGCAAGGCGACTGGAGGTGAGAAGTCGCTGGACGACGTGATGCGAACCGCGCTGATGCGGTATCCGCTTGAGAAGGGGTTCACGCCGGAACAGTTCCGTAATGTTGTGCAAGAAGTCGCAGGCGCCGGCTTGCGCGAGTGGTTGGCGCGCGCCTTCGACAGTACGGAGGAGCTGGAATACACAGAGGCCATCGAGTGGTATGGACTGCGTTTCGCGCCGGACCGCGATGGCCTCGGCAAAGCATGGTTGGGAGTGCAGACTCGTGTGGAAGCGGGCCGCTTGAGCATTTCCCAAGTGCTGCGCGCCACCCCGGCCTATGAAGCTGGATTCGATGCCGGCGACGAGATTCTCGGCATCGGTACGGAGCGCATCCGGCCCGAACAATGGGATGCGAAGCTGAGCAACTATCGTCCCGGTGAAAAGATCGGCGTGTCCATCACTCGCCGGAATACGGTGATGCGTATCGAAGTTGTGTTGGGTAGGGAACCGCGGAGCCGTTGGAATCTGGAGACCGATCCGCAGGCGACGGCCGGGCAGCGGAGGCACCGGGATGCCTGGCTGCGTTCCCGGCAAGTAAACTGAATAGCGATGTCCATCCAATCGCAGTTTGAGTTCGTGGAGCTGAAAACCATCGGAAGCCGTCAGTTGGTTTTGCTCACATCAGTCGCATGAAGCAGCCCCTTAAAAAAGAAGGCGTGCCGGATCGGCCGATCAAGACCCTGGAACGCGTG
Organism: Acidobacteriaceae bacterium; assembly: GCA_025360145.1. Lineage (GTDB taxonomy): Bacteria > Acidobacteriota > Terriglobia > Bryobacterales > Bryobacteraceae > JANXXV01. The sequence continues at coordinate 4,905 of JANYCV010000010.1, read as the reverse complement.
ATCTCAAAAGCTGGTCTTGGCTCGCGCACCGAAGCGCGCAGTTGGATTGGTGCGGGCCGCGTGGCGGTGAACGGTAAAGTGATTCAAACACCCGATAAATGGGTGGATCTGGAACGCGATAAGGTAACACTGGACGGAAAGCCGGTTCGCGCGCTGAGCAAGTTGTACGTGCTGCTTTACAAGCCGACCGGATATCTGACGACGTACAAGGACCCGGAAGGGCGCGCCACCGTTTACGACCTGCTGACGGAGATCGACCAGTTTATTTCACCCGTAGGAAGGCTGGATCAGGACACCAGCGGTTTGTTGATTCTTACCAACGATACGCAGTTTGCCGAGCGCATCACCAATCCGGATTACAAGGTTTCGAAGACGTACCTGGTGAAGGCCACCACGGTGATTACCGAGGAACAGATTCAGCTCCTGCGGGATGGCGTTATCTTGAACGATGGCCCCACCAAGCCTGCGACCGTGAACCGGGTTGCCGATTCTGAGAGCAGAAGTTCGCTTGAGATTACGATCACCGAAGGACGAAACCGGCAGGTTCGCCGCATGATCGAGGCAATTGACAGTAAGGTGAAGAAGCTGGCGCGGATCGCCATTGGCCCCATTCGCATTGGGAAACTGGAGATTGGGACGCACCGCAATTTGACGCCGCGGGAGGTTGACCTTTTGCGCGGCTAACAGCTATATAATGAATTGCAAATAGAAGGAGCGGTCATGCTATCGATTCCTGGACTTCCCGGCAGAACCTGTGATGGATACTCGCGGCGCGAATTGTTGCGCGTTGGCGGCGCGGGGCTGATTGGCCTCAGCCTTCCCGAATTTCTGCGCATGCAGGCCATGGCCGCGCCTGCAAAGCTGGCGATTGAGCCGAAGGCGAAGTCGGTAATCCTTATCTTTCTGCAAGGCGGGCCGAGCCATATCGATATCTGGGACCCCAAACCCGATGCACCTTCGAATATTCGCGGTGAGTTCAAGCCCATCAAGACCAACGTAGACGGCATACAGGTCAGCGAGACCATGCCGATGATGGCGCAGCAGTTGGACAAAGTCACCATGATCCGGTCGATGAGCTACACCCCGGCCGGGCTATTCAACCACACCGCGGCCATCTACCAGATGATGACCGGTTGGGCGCCGGACAAAGTTTCGCCGTCGGGCCAGCTTGAGCCGCCATTGCCGCGCGACTTCCCGCACATGGGTTGTCATCTGTCGAAGATGCGGCCGCCCGAAGGCCCGATGCTGCCGTTCGTTGAAATGCCGCGCCCGTTGCAGGAAAGCAACGTGATCGGCAAGGGCGGGGCAGCAGGATACCTGGGCAAGGCATTCGATCCCTACCGGCTTTATCAGGACCCGAACAAAGAGATCCGGTTGGAAGATCTGACGATGCGTCCGGAAGTATCGCCGGAGCGTTTGAAGGATCGCGTCACACTGCTGAAGGGCATCAACGGTTCCATGAAGGAACTGGAGAAAGCAGTCAGCGGCTATGCCTTGAATGAGTACTACGAAAAGGCGTATGACCTGGTGCTTTCGGGCAAGGCGCGCGATGCTTTCGATCTGACGAAGGAAACGGATAAGGTCCGGGATCGCTACGGCCGGACGACGTTCGGGCAGGGCGCACTGCTGGCGCGGCGGCTGGTGGAAGCCGGTACGCGGTTCGTGCAACTGAACTGGCCCGCGGTTGCGAATGGAAATCCGGAAGTGGATTCCTGGGATACGCACGCCGCGAACTTCGGGCCGTTGAAGAATCTGCATTGCCCGGTGCTGGACCGTTCCCTATCGGCCTTGATCGAAGATCTGGATCAGCGTGGCTTGTTCAAGGACACGTTGCTGGTTGCCATTGGCGAGTTCGGACGCAGTCCGCGGATTGGCGTCAGTACGTCGGGAAACACGAATGCGCCCGATGGCCGCGATCATTGGCCGTATTGCTATACGGGTATTATTGGCGGCGCGGGCGTGAAGCGCGGATTCCAATACGGCAAGTCGGACGCACAGGCGTCGGCGCCGTCTGAGAATCCGGTTCATCCGGCCGATCTGGTGGCCACGATCTACCACACGCTGGGTATCGACCCAAGCATGGAGATCCTGAACGATCTGAAACAGCCGCGTGCGCTGGTGGAAGGGAAGCCGGTTCATGGGCTTTTTGTCTAGGCTGGTAAACTGTTCTTAATGGCAAAATCTTACGCAGCACCTCCAGAATTGACGATTGATCCGGCCAAGAATTATACGGCGACGTTTGACACCTCTCGCGGAATCATCGTATGCGATCTGTTCGCGGCGGGCGCTCCGAACACGGTGAATAATTTCGTGTTTCTCGCCCGCGATAAGTTCTACGACGGCACGAAATTTCATCGCGTCATCGCGGACTTCATGATCCAGGGCGGCGATCCCCGCGGCGATGGCACGGGCGGCCCCGGCTACAAGTTTGCCGATGAGCCGAAGTCCAACATGGGCAAGCATCAGGTGGGTTCGCTATCGATGGCGAATTCCGGTCCCAATACCAACGGAAGCCAGTTATTCATCACCCACATTGCTACCAATTGGCTGGACGGGAAGCACACGGTATTCGGCCAAGTGACCAGCGGACAGGATGTGGTGAACGCCGTCAAGCAGGGCGATACATTGAACAGCGTCACCATCACCGAGGCGTAGTTCTACAGCGTCAATCCGCCGTCCACTGTTAGTACCTGGCCGGTGACATAGTTGTCAGGCTGCAGAAAGAAGCGCACTGCACGCGCCACGTCCGCAGCCTTTCCAAACCGCGAGACGATCTTTTCTTGCAAGTACTTGTCGTACTTTCCAGACGCAATACTGGCTTCCGCCATTCCCGCTGCATTCACTCCAGGGCAGATCACATTCACACGGATGTTCACCGGCCCGCGATTCTCTTTCGCCAGAATCCGCGCCGCATGCAGCAGCGCGGCTTTCGGCGCCGCGTACGCCGTGGAGCCGGGGAACAAGGCGACGGCCTGCATGGTGGAGATCAGCACGATGGCGCCCTGCATGGATTGCGCTTTCATGCGCGCCGCTGCTTCCCGCGCCAGCAGGATCGGCCCCAGATAGTTAACGGCGTGCGACCGGAGCATGGCCGCTTCCGTTTGCAATGGGTCCGCGATCCGCGCCGGATCTCCAGTGAACACCACCAGTCCGTAAACGTCCGGCGCGGCATCCAGCAGCCGTGCGCGGTCTTCGGCGATGGTGATATCGGCCTGGACAAGCTTGGCGATTCCAGAAAGCTTTTCGGCGCGCAGTGCATTCGCAAGATAACTCACCACCAGCGGAAAGCCCTCCGCGGCGAGAAGCTCCGCTGTAGCAGCGCCGAGCCCGCCCGAGCCGCCGGCTAGCACGATTGCAGACATATCTCCTCCGGTTCCTGCGCGAGCGCAACGTAGCCACAGGCCACAACGGCAAGGAACATTCCCAACGGTTCACTGTCTCCCAGGTTCAATTCGAAGAAGCCTTCCAGCAGGATCGCGATTACAGCGGCGATTCCCGCACAGAGGAACGCTCTTTGGCCCGCGGAGGAGACTCGCAGACCATGTGCGAAGTCGAGTACGATCTTCGCCAGGAACCACATCAGCATCAGCATGGTTGGGATTCCGCGTTCGGCTGCATAGTGAATATAGATGCTGTGCAGGTGGCCGTAGTAGCCGTCCGGCAAGGGGCGCGGAATATCGGACGGGACCCATTTGCGGAAATCGCGGTTCACAATTTCCGGACCCAGACCGAACCAGGGGTGGGCTTTGATCATCTCGATTCCAGCCCGCATGGTGACGTAGCGATGCAGATTCGAGTCCAGCGTGGAGTGCGGTTTATAGATGGACGTGACGCGTTCACGCACGGAGGCGGGCGCGACCAGGAAACCTACGACAGCCAACACCGGCAACAACAACAGCATCTTGGGCCGCCACATCCACACCAGAAACGCGACGCCGCCAGCGGTTGCCCCCCACACGCTTCGGGTATCACCGAGCACGATCGAGACAAGGATTAGAAATACGCTCACGGCAAGCGCGATTGCAAGCTTTCGCGGGGGCGGCCAGAAAAAGACCACGGACAAGACTGTCAACAACGCCAGCATTTGCACGCCGGAGAATGACATCCAATGGCCCAGAAACCCGGTGATGCGATTCGCTACATAGAATTCATAGAAGTCGCGGCCCGCCGTTGCCGCTGACGCCTGTTTGTTCGCGTATTGCTGAAAGCTCCACAGCGCCTGTCCGGTTGCCACGGCTGCCCAGCACACCGCCAGCCACCGCAATTCTTCCAGCTTGCGGAAGGTGTTGTACAGCACGATCAGCATCAGGAATACGAAGAACTTTTTCAACTGCTTCACTCCAAGAGACGGCGCATCGTCCAGCAGCATAGATATCACCGTCCCCGCCATAAACAACAACAGTGGCAGCATCACAGGGGGGAAGCGAAGCTTCGGGCGCGAGAGCAGCAGTGCCAGCGTGGCCGCGATCAACAGCGTGTGGCAGGCGAAAATCGATACCAGATCAGTGACGGCGGACGCCCCAGCCAAAAAGAACGCGATGCGCTGCAGCTTGTCCCGCGGAAGGATTGTCAAACGGTTTCAGTATACTGGAGTCGCAATGCAACTCTACATTCTGCGTCACGGCATTGCCGAAAACGGGAAGCCAGGCGGAAGCGATCCGGACCGCGCGCTCACCGCCGAGGGCAAGAAGAAATTGCGCGAAACATTGCGCGCGGTGCAGAGAGCCGGCGTCGCGCCGGAGTTGATGATCAGCAGCCCGTACATTCGCTCAATGGAAACAGCGGCGATTGCGATGGAGGTTCTTGGCTGCAAAGAAGCTCTGCTGCAAACGAAAGTGTTGATTCCATCGTCGGACCCGAAGCCGGTTTGGGAGGAGATCCGCGTTCACAAGACCGTGGCCTCGC